>CAYITW010000111.1:0-2575 GCA_964366395.1 uncultured Candidatus Saccharibacteria bacterium | reverse complement strand
AAACTCACTACGGGGTAGCATAAAAGATTTATTTCTGGTATAATATTTTGTATGAGTCAATTAAACCCGTTTTTTATATATAATAGTTGGATCCTTTTCCCTGTCCTGGCATGGATTTTATTTTGGAAAGGTTGTTCGTTATGGATAGCTGCTAAAAATGATCAGAAGGGATGGTTTCTCGCTCTTCTTGTATTCAATACTATCGGAATCTTGGAAATTATATATATTTTCTATGTTGCCAAAAAGAAGTGGGTGGACATAAGAGAGATTCTGGCTAGAAATAAACCATTAATTAAATAAGAAAAGGAGGCGTGTCCGAGTGGTCTATGGAGATAGTCTTGAAAACTATTAGGGGGGCAACCTCCTCGTGAGTTCGAATCTCACCGCCTCCGCTTGAACAAAAAGAGTATGCATTTATGTTATACTCTTTTTGTGAATAGGGAGGCGAGGAAGCAAAGCGGTTTGCTTCCATGTGAGATTCGAACGACGGAGCTTAAAATTTTTAGTAGAAAATTTTGCGAGTCGGTGACCAGACAAATTTTTTGCGCCGGCAAAAAATTTAGTCGAGGGAGAAAAGCGTAATCGCGTTCTCGCCGCCTCCGCCATAGGAAAAAGTATCGGAGTGACTCGAGTGTACATAAATTTATTAAATTAAGCTAGAATATCAATATGGTTACAAAAGAAAAAATTCTAGAAGAAGTAAAACGTACTGCTAACGAGAATAAAGGAATTCCTCTTGGCACTATTAGATTTGAAAATGAAACAGGTATTAGCCCATATGATTGGGGTAAATATTTTATTCGTTTTAGCGATATATTAAAAGAAGCAGGATTTGTTCCTAACCGAAAAGCCCTAGAGCCTCTATATTCTACTGATACTCTCTTAGAGAAAGTTATTGAAGTGATACGTGAATTAAAGAAATTTCCACTTCTTGCCGAGTTACGTCTTAAGAAAAACCAGAACCCAAATTTTCCCTATCGTGCTATTACTAAACGTCTTTTTCCTAGAAAAAAACTTGTTCAAGTGATGATTGATTATTGTAAAAATAAAAAAGGTTATGAGGACATAATAAAATTAGGTGAAGAAGTTTCTGAAAAAAATAACAACCAAAAAGATTCTGACGAAAAAAATAAGGAAAATTTGGGTGCAGTTTATCTTTTTAAGCATGGTAAATATTATAAGATTGGAAAAACTAACGATACTGTACGAAGAGGAAATGAACTCAAAATTCAGTTGCCTGAAAATTTGGATTTAATCCACGAAATTAAAACCGACGACCCAAGTGGAATTGAAGCATATTGGCACAGACGCTTTGAAACCAAAAGAATGAATGGAGAATGGTTTGATTTAACTTCTTCTGACATTAAAGCATTTAAACTCTGGAGACGAATATCCTAGATTAAAATTCGCGGTGAAGTTGAGGGTTTAATAAGTATTGTGCTATAATTATATCATGACCACTAATGCTATAAAATCTCCATATACGGCTGAGAACGTTGCTAAGTATCTCATATACCTTGCTTCTCAAGCTTTTGTAGGAGATAACAAAGAACGAGAAGGCATAACAAATCTAAAACTCCAAAAGGTCCTATATTTTGCGCAGGCATACTATTTATCAAAAATAGGTAAACCACTTTTTTCCAATAATATTGAGGCATGGGATTATGGACCTGTAGTTCCAGATATTTATCACAAGTTTAAATCTAAGGGTAGTAATCCAATTATCTGTGAAGAGGATAAATCTTCTCTTTCTGGGGAAGACAAAGAAACTCTTAAAAAAGTTTGGGGAACTTTCGGTGGATATTCTGCAAGTAAGTTAGTAGATATTACTCACGCACATACTCCTTGGAGGGAAGCCAATAAATCAGCAACCAAAATTATCTCGCACAAGTCTTTAAGAGAATATTACTCTCCACTGCTGAATAAGTAGGCAAGGTAGAGCACCTTGCTTATGGATGAACTCGAAACCCCCACAAAATTTGATCTTCAATACACCGAATCCAAAGTGATTTTTTCTATATGTGACTGCTCATTGGATAAAAAATATTCCTTTTATAATCTAACTCGAGAAGATGCTACAAAGTTTTTAAAAAGGCTTCAACATGTTGAGAAACTTACATGGGGACAATTTACCAGCCTTCCACGAAAAAATGGATTAACAACAGAAAAATCAGACAGTGAAAATTTTAATTTGATTCACAAACAAAATTCCTCAGAAAGAAAAATAGTTGAGCAGTATTATTTCCATTTTCGTGTTGAACAAGTTGATCTATTTAGAGTTTTTGGGTATCAACGAGGTCAATTTTTTTGTATTACCCATATTGATCCAAATGGAAAAATCAATCATTAGATTTTATAAAATGTTTGGATAACCACCTCGACCCTGGTGCTTGAGCAGGTCCGACAGAAAAGTGCTAGAACACCCTTACACTGATTGTGCCCTTGGGTACTTAACCTAAGTGTCCCGCATGAAATTGTGTTTTAGAAAAATTGGTGTATAGTTGTTAATAATAAAATAACATGCTAGAAAAAAAGACACAACCAAACGGTGAATACGGACTATCGAAAGAAGAAT
>CAYITW010000110.1:0-2593 GCA_964366395.1 uncultured Candidatus Saccharibacteria bacterium | reverse complement strand
TCTTTCCCTACACGACGCTCTTCCGATCTGAAAGTATGTCACGACCCAAAGCAACTGCCGGCAAAAAGCAGGTCCGCAAGCTCACCAAGGTGGGCGGCGGCAAGTCCTACAGCCTCGCACTCCCGGTGGAAATAATAAGAAAATTCAAGTGGAAAGAGCGGCAAAAACTGACCGTCACCGTCGACCTAAAAAACAAAAAACTGGTTATTCGGGATTGGAAGGGGAGGTAGATAAAAATATCTTAATCATGTTTAAGTTGTTTCAACATATTAAGATTAAGAAAAAAGATTTGCCCCTAGTTATAGGTGGTTTGACTGTAGGCGCTTCTTTGACAGGACTAATTTTTACAGTGATTCAAATCAACGATTCTCGAAAAGTAAATGCTGCAGAAATTAGTTTAAATTTAACTCGTGATATTTATTCAAATATTCAGTATAAAAACAATCCAGTTTTAATTAAATTAATAAATCAAGGGAAGCCAATTTTAAGGGAGAATGGAGGAATCTATGACGAAGAAGATTTAGACAATTTACTTAGTCAGTGGGATATGATTGCACGTTTAAATCAACAAGGCCTGTTGCCCTTTGATGTTTTGTATAGCCAATTCTCGTTTGATTTAGAGCAAGCTTACAAAAATCAAGAAGTAATGAGTTATATTCATAAAATTAGAGTAAAATACAATGACACAACATTCTACAGTGATTTTGAGTGGCTTGCTCAGTGGGTAACAGAAACAACCGCCCAAAAATAGGTGTATAATCAAAAAGTATGGCAAAACCACGTCATCAGCGGAAGCCGGCAAAACCGCCAGTACGCCGCTCAAGCGGAAGGAGAAAGTAAGCTCGACAATTGCGGTCCAGAGTAAACTCTGGGGCCTTTGCACGTGATTCCAAAATTTTTACAAAATAGAATTAAATAGCTAAATTCTTCATATTTGATAGGCTAAATTGAATGTCAGAAAAAGATTTACAAAAAGAAATAGTGGATTGCAGGTAGGTGCTTTAAAATAAGAACATTGGGTGGGATGTCTGTCAACAGCCTAGACAGAGTGGGTGGTAAAGGTACACTCTAGGTGCAATTTCATTGAGTCCCCATCCATATGCTGATAGGAACATTTCTAAAAAACTTCAAATGTTACCAAGGTACTCAGTTTGTTCCTGCGTACGCTGACGCATCTGAAAAAATCATAGGGTACCTCGGAGACAATGGGGTGGGTAAAAGTGCAGTCTTGGAAGGTTTAAGCGTATTTTTCTCAAAAAAAGGGCACTGGATTCGGAACAAAGATTCTAAAAAAGGAGCAAGTGAATGCTTCGTTGCTCCGGTATTCCTTGTGAGTAGGACTCTTTTGTCCGATATAGGAAACATACAAAGAGTTGAAGAAATTTCAACAACTCTGCTTAACAACTCCCAGGCACCCGCAACAGTTCTTGCAGACCAACTGCTTGTTTGTGTCGCAAAAAGAGAAGACGGAGAAATAACAGCTTATGACGGCAAGAAGGAGCTGGATGAGCCGCTGGACAAAGAAATAGCTCAGCAAATTTATCAAAAAGTTACCAACTCCTATAAATTTATCTACATAAATGCGGAAATAGATATTGATGAGGAAGCCAAAATAAATTCAAATATATACGAAATTATTATAGGTTCGCCTATTACGGCCGAAGTAGAAGAAAAATTCAAAGAAATCAACGAGAGTGAAAACTTCGTCCGCGACCTAAACGCAACCCTAGAGAGATTAATTGAGGAGAAGCTCGTTAGCCACCTCAAATCTATTGACGAAAGATATTCTTACGGAGGTTCCAGAGGAGCGCTGGCTAACCTGACCACCAACGTACTAGCTCGGGCAAGTACACAAGCATTCTTAGACTCCAGAAAGTTGAAACTGGACAATAAACAATTGGACGACCTTAGTTCAGGGCAACGAAGAGTAGCTTTGCTTGACTTTATAATTGCAGCCCTTGAGGGCAAGGCTTTTGACCAAACCAAGAATCTTATTTTTGCAATTGACGAGCCAGAGATTTCTCTTGATGCAAGTAAGAAGATGGGGCAGTTTGAAAAACTTATACAAATCGCCGGTAAAGAAATTTCGGTGATGTTTACTTCTCACTGGTACGGATGGACCGTCAATACAGATGTCGGACGAAGTGTCTTTATTGCCGATGGAGAGGACAACCGCAAAGAAATTCGTACTTATCTCAACTCGGCCTTTCCCTTTCAAGACACTCCAAAATATGAGATGCGGATGATTTTTGATTTTTTGATGAGTCTAGGCGCAGTAGTGGAAGCTAATCCAACGAAAAAATATATCATATGTGAGGGTCTAACCGACTCTCTTTTTCTGTCGGCGGCACTCAATGACGCTCGTTATAAAATAATCCCCGTAACCAAGGCCCGTGTAAAGAGAATTGCCGACATATTCCGAGATTACTACTGGAGAGAGGCGTCGCCACTCAGGAACGTTCTTTTCCTTGTTGATACTGACCCTGAACAGGCTGACACCTACAAAAATAACCCTTATCTAAAGCGGTGGATAAAAAAGCATGATTTTTCAGTAACCTTAGCAAGTAATGCAGAGATCGGAAGAGCACACGTC
>CAYITW010000109.1:0-2601 GCA_964366395.1 uncultured Candidatus Saccharibacteria bacterium | reverse complement strand
GCGTGTATATACTGGCTCTGCGCAACATCAAAGCGGGGGAGGAGCTTACTTACGACTATGGCGAGGAGTACTTTGACAAGCACATAAAGCCCAAAGGCTGTAAGTGCCCTAAGTGTGCAGAAAAGTAGTGGAGTTTTTCATGATGATACAATAAACAACGTGGATGAAATTATCATTCGATACACAACTTGCAGATAATTATACGAGTCAATCACAAAAGGTTCGTGTTTTAAGCGAGGCATGGGTCAATAGTACGATTTTTTGTCCAAATTGTGGGCACATAGATATTGGTAGGTATCCAAACAATCAACCGGTTGCAGACTTTTATTGTTTAAACTGCAAAGAAGAATATGAGTTAAAAAGTAAACAGGACAGCGTTGGTATAAAAATTGTAGACGGTGCATATCGCACGATGATTGAACGACTACAAAGTAGCAATAACCCAAATTTTTTTCTGCTCAACTATAATCTTGAAAGTTTTAAAGTCCTAAATTTTCTCGTCATTCCGAAACATTTTTTTGTACCAGAAATAATTGAGAAACGAAAACCGCTCTCGTCGACTGCTAGGCGTGCCGGCTGGATTGGTTGCAACATATTACTTAACCACATTCCTCAAACAGGAAAAATATATTTTGTCCGAGATGGACAGGTTGAACCAAAAGAAAAAGTACTGACAGGTTGGAAGAAAACTCTTTTCTTGCGTGACGAAAAAGAAATCAGTGCAAAAGGTTGGTTATTAGATATTATGTTGTGCGTTGAAAAAATAGGGCGCAAAGAATTTTTACTTGACCATATGTATTCATTTGAAAGTGAGTTGAGTAAACTCCATCCGGAAAACAAGCATATAAAAGACAAAATGCGCCAGCAATTACAAGTTTTGCGTGATAAGGGGTATTTGCAGTTTCTTGGTGGCGGGAGGTATAAGCGAACTTGACAGTACTGAGCTTTCGATCAAGGATCGGGTATGCCTATTAGTCGCGAATTGGCGATAAAAATTCTGAAATATTTAGATCAACATAAGGATTTTTATTTTCCGTTTTTAGTGATGAATAAGGAATATACCGAAGAGGATGATGATTTTGTAGAGTTGGAACCCAACGAGTGGAAGATGATTGCAGAAGATAATACATATCAGACATTCCAACTTTGGGAAAATTTGCAAAATTTACGTAAGGAGACCCTTAGACTAATGGCCAAAGGTTTTATCGAAAAGATTATTGGAGAGTCATTGCAATTACAGATTGCTGAACTGGCAAAAAATTATAGAAAGGATTGGAAAAAGAAAGTATCCGAATTTGAGAAGATAGAAGGGTATGGATTTAATGAATTTCTCGGCGGGAAGGCCGAGGCATATGAGGATTGTTTAAGAATAATCAAAGAATCTGGCACGTCTTGACCTCCACGAGACTCAATTACTAACGATGGTTAGCAAGGGCAGTCCTTGCTCCATAGGGTACTTCGACGAGTATATAAAACCAAAATAATGCAAGTGTGAAGTAAGTAAGTTGTATTTTTCACGTCAACTATAGGGTGTGGACAGCATACTAGGATTGGTCTAATATGACTTATTATTAGGTAACTAATAGCCTAATACACTCTATGGAAAACCCTGTAAATGCACTGTTGTTCGGTAATAACCCTGATATCTCTATGGATGAGAGGGCTAGGGTTCTTACTGAACTCAATAAAATAGGCAGCCTTACTTTTGAGGTTTCCTCTGACGAAGACGGGTGGGCTGCCCAATGTAAAGAAGTAACTGGTATCATTGCTGGGGGCATAAACCCTAACCCATCCAACCCTGAAGTAGAAGCTGCTATTCGGGACTCTATCTTCGCAGCCTTTAGTGTTAAGGCAAAAAGCGAGTCACCGGAAAATTTTCAAGCAAGCCCGTTCTTCACCTACGGCGATTTCGGAGGAAAGAAACGAAACGACTCTCGACGTCAGTTGGCCTAGTCGTCTCAAAAGTCTTAAGTCCTATGTCCAATAACATTGAACGTAAGGATTTATACCGGCGACTTGGAAACATAAAAAGAGAAGAGCAGTGGCTGCGCGCAGCTGAGCGCCTTGACCTGCGCATATGCCATGGGACCAAGCACCCCTCTACCATTCGAGACCCTAAAATGCCTGATGATACTGGAAGAGCAAGCCTCATTACGGTAGTGCCGCACGAACTTAACAAGTGGCTCAATGAGAAGATATTTAAAGAATTTCTCAAATTTGGAGCAAAGGAAGACGATCTTTGGAAGGCATTGGACATGCTCTAAATAATAGAGGAATAACTCCTTTCTAAAAATAAAAAACCACTTGGGGATAGCGAAAATTAAAGGCTTCGCTCGGTGGTATAATTTTTGACGGTATGAAGGATTCACTCCGCAAGATTTGGCGGTGGGTGCGGTGGCTGGTGTATATACTGGCGGTGCTTGCTTTGGTGTTCATCGCGCTCATTATCTGGCGGATATTTGTATTGGCCGATAACGATAGAACAAAGGTTGATGTGGCGCGCATCCATGCGACAAAACTGACGTGGAGCGACATCAACGGCACGTTGCCGCCGGATCCTGACTCTGCGGAAAATAACGCGACCCCTGCCGGTGTTGACTC
>CAYITW010000108.1:0-2620 GCA_964366395.1 uncultured Candidatus Saccharibacteria bacterium | reverse complement strand
GGGCGCACATTAAACTTTTTAATGTTATAATGGTTTTAGGAATGTTAAAAAGATCGTTTTTTGTTTGTGGGTATTCTATTTCGTGTGCTTACTTGTTGCTGCCGTTAACGTTAACGATTTATTTTCTTTTTATCATGTCGATGGTTATTCATGCACAAAGGCTGACAGTTCTGGGGTGCAGGTTTGTACTGATCTCATAAGGAAACATCATTTTTCAATAGGAGACCCAAATTATGGTTTGACAGAAATACAACACTACTTTTTTTTGATTTTCATTTCATTAATTCCTGTTTCAATCCTAATACTTCTAGAGGCTTACATAACTGCTTCTGTTATGAGTATATTTTTTTTAGGGATCATATGGTTTTTAATCGAACTGACATTTCACTTCTCCTTGTGGTAAGTTGAATTTTTAGAACAAATACTAGGGAATGACGGAATCGTTTGTCACAAGGCAATAATTTTGTAACACTTTACTCCTCTGATGCATTATACTTAGTGTGATCACATATTATTCAATATAATGACACAAAACAAAGACCAAATTTCTGCACTATGGGACAGTATAACCCCGAAGCTGTTTGGATATTTGGTGAATATCTTGCACGACAAAGATGTAGCAGAAGATATTCTTCAAACCACTTGGCTAAAGGCGATAGAAGCACTTCCGAGTTTTAAGGGACAAGCTTCTAGTTTTTCCTCTTGGATATTTGCTATCGCACGAAACGAGTGTAAACAGTATTGGCGGAAGCTTGGAAGAGAAGTGCCTTTCGATCCACAGCTTCATGACAGACAAGCAACAGATTCTAAAGACGAAGACAAGATTCTAATAGGTCAGATTATGGCTGGACTTTCTCAAAACGACCGAGAACTTATACGTTTACGCTATATCGCAGACTTACCTATGAACGACATTGCACGAGTTTTAAAAATTAACCCAATCGCAGTACGAGTGAGAATGCATAGAGCACTCTCTTCTGCAAAAAATGTACTTCGTAATCAATCTAATCTTTACTAAACATGAACAATCACAACAACATAAAAAATATGTTTGAATCATGGGGCAAAGGCAATAGAAAGTTGCCGACGAACAACGCTGTGATAAAAGACCAAATCTTATCAAAGGTTCCTACAAATTTTGTAAAAACATCTTACTCTAGACCCAGCCCTTTTCCTTGGCCATCTTTGGTCTTCGCCTCCATGGCTGTACTAGTTCTCATTGTAAATTTAACAGGTAATCCTATAAATTCTATAACAAGAATTGCTACTGACAGTGGAACGACGGGAGGTTCATATCCAAGCATGACGGTGGGGACTCCAGCTCCAGAGATTGCCAATCAAGCTCGTTATGACGACTCATACAAAAGTAGTATGCCTTACTACGGAGGAGGGGATGTGCCTATTACTGATGATAGAGAGTTTTTGAAAACAAGTTACAATGCAACCCTTCGAACTCGAGAGGTTTCTGACACTAAAACTAAAATAGAAAGTATCGTTCGTGGTATTGGTGGAAGGGTAGATGGTTCAAGTAGTTCTGAAAAGTATGGTTATGTCAGTTTCGCTATACCAAAAGATGACTTAGAAGCATTCAGGTTACAAATTAAAGATTTGGTTGGTGCAAGATTCTATGAGGAAAATACAAACTCCCAGAACCTTTTACCTCAAAAACAGATGATTGAGGAAAATAAAAAACAGACTGAAAATAGTTTAAGTAGCTTAAAATCTGAACGACAAAAGCTTGTTACAAATCATAACCAAACCCTCGCTTCTTTCCAAAGCCAGATTAACTCTAGAAATACAGAGATAAATATACTAAATGCTGAATATGCGACAGCCACAGCAGATCGCAGACTGCAAATCACAAACAGAATAAATCAGTTACAGGTTGAAATAAGTAATATTCAATCTCAAATCTCTGGTGAGAACAAAAGTTACAACTCTCGTGTATATGAAATCGACTCACAGATTCGATACACAGAAGAAAACCTAAAGAGCATTCAAGCTCAGGATAAAAATCTTATCGCTAGCGTTGAGACTGTAAACGGCTCAATATCTCTAAGCTGGATTAGTTTGTGGGAAATGGCTGATGCTTATTTTGTAGGACCGTTGCTCGCATGGATTCTTCTTCTAGGTGCAGTCGTATCTTACTTCTGGAATCGAAGGTATGTGGGAGCGTCTGCGAGTTACTTTTAACTTCTCTTGATATAGTTTTTATAGACGATTGTTCCATCTATTATAATACCGAGGATACCGATAATAAGGATAATAATCATTACCCATCTAGGCAAAGTTCCACCAGTTAGAGAGCGGATAGAGATTATTGTTAGAAAAATAAAGACTGGAAGTCCGAAGATATCAAAAAATTCTGGTTTCATAAATGAAGGTAATTTCATAATTTTTGGTGCCCGAGGTGGGAATCTTCCGCAAGTAAAAATTTGCCGTCGCAAATTTTTCTCGTGTCCGCAGCTCGCGACCAAGTCTACTGACTTGGTACCCGCTCCGCTTTTCGATTCCTGACGTAGAGCAATAACATTGCTCTACTCCGGGTGCGCAAAACTTCGTTTTGTGCACCCGGCAGGAATCGAACCCACATCCACGGTTCCGAAGACCGGTACTCTAT
>CAYITW010000107.1:0-2621 GCA_964366395.1 uncultured Candidatus Saccharibacteria bacterium | reverse complement strand
ATTTCCGAACCCTGAAAAACAAACCCCCGCCTCTTGCAAAGCGAAACTATTTTTTCCATCAAATTATTTTCTTCTGTATTTTTTTCTTTTTTCATATTAACTTTCAAAGCCGACGTTTCAGTCGGCTCCCCGACTTTACGTCGGGGCTTTAAAACTATTCAGTTACCACCCCCGCACCTTCAGGAAAAAGTGAATCACTTTCGAGTCGAGTGCGAAGCGCGCCCTTGTTCACTCTCACGTCCATTAGCAAAATCATCGTGCCCAGTCAAAGTAGCGTCATTGATTATGATTGGAAGAGAATCGACCTGGGAAAGAGAAGGGGTAAAGGTAACTTGAAAAGCAACATCTCTACCTTTCCCAGTGATACCGACACCTTTTCCGATATTTCCTATGTTCCAAGTAATTTCTCTGGAAGAGAGATTATAAGCCAGATCTTCGTCCGAGGGAGATACCGACCCTACAAACCGCATCCAGGACGGAAGTGTGGAACTTATTTTGGCTTTTGAAATATTGTTTGAACTGTTAGACAGAGTCCAGACAATGGTATAAGTTGTTGCAGTTCCAACTTTTGGGGACACTGGTCCGGTATTAACAAAGGGTCCTGAATAATACAAAGCTTTCGTGACAAATCCAACATCAGAGATAATGCGAACAATAGAGGACTCTGATTTTTTTAAATCTTTTAACTCAAACCCTTCAAGTGCCTGCTTTCCAATAATGTCTATAGCGACATTTACTAGAGGATTATTAAGAACTCCGCCAGAAATAGTAAGAAGAGATAGCGGGGAAAGTGAAAACTCCACAGAACCAGAATCTCCAGGCCCTATAGCCTTAAATTTGTTGATCGAATTTTTATCCCAAACTATCACATCGCTAGACGAATCGTAGAAACCCTGCATTGCCTTGATCGTCTTGCGATTCACCGCATTTCCTCCGATGCTTGCTCGAATTTCCAAGTCATTCACACTGGTATCCAGATTATTTTTCCAAAAAATTTCACCACGAATCATAGTCTTGGAATCCACCGCGTACTCTCTTTGATATACATCATTTACCAAAAGCTTTGCTTCAATAAAAGGCTTTTGGATAGTAAGAGTATGGGTTAAAGAATTGAAGACAATATCCATCATCGATTTGTCGGATTTGGATTGTGTTCCACTCAAAATCCGAAAAGTTTTTTCTTCACCCTCAAAAACATCAACCATTTGGCCGATCACAGAAATATTTCGATCAGCTCCTGGAGAAAGATCTCCGAAATTCCAAACATTATTACCGAGTGAGGGTGGCGGAGTAGAAGAAACAAATTGAAATCCAACCGGATAGTCGACCTTAAGAAGAACATTGGCAAGGGGTTTAGTGGCATTCAACGTTTCTTTGATATTAAGAATCACATCTTGATTTGGACTTATAGATGTAGGCGCGTCGATAGAAATGTTTACTGGTGTAGAGTTTATGGAAACTTCGTAGGGTCTCTCTTTAACAAAAATTGCATTGGACCCTTCAACTCGATATTCAATAGAAATTTTTATTGGCACTACACTGCCTTGCTCTCCAAATAAAACTAATTTTACATTTTCGTTGCGTACTACACCAGGCGGAATTGTACCCAAAGACTCACGAAACCTTTCCATTTGAGTAGAAGAAGTGTCAACTGTCGATTTTGTGGAACTTTTTGGATACTCTACAAGAAGATCAACTAAATCAAGGGCGGAACTGTTTTTATTTGCAATCCCGATTACTAGAGAAAGCTCTTCGCCTCCAGCCACAAAAAAGTTCCCAAGAACAGAAATATCTATATTGTCTTTGGAAACAGTATTACCTCCATCAAAAAATACATAGGAAGCATACCCAAGTGCTAAAAGAAAAAAAACTACAGAAAACATAAAAAAACTCTTAAAAAATGGAGTTTTGTTAAATAATTTCTCACCAGAATTAACCCCGGGAGCTGTGGTTTGCCATGAGTCCGGCACATCATTGTGACCCAAATGCGAAAAGCTGTCTCGATGTTCCATCTTTATTTTATAATTTTTACTAAAGAGTTTGCTTTTTAATTCTTCTATTCTATTTAATCTATTCTTGTCATCTTGTGGCATCCGTTAATTATATCACAAATGTGTTTCTTTCAAGGTTTTATTTATAAGAGAAAGTACTTTGGCCCGATGCTCTCTGCTTTCAATTACCAAGTCTGCTTCAAATGGAGACTTGATAAGGTTCTCGATCGAATCCCCTCCGCCGATGTACCCCAAATTATTTAGAATTCGTAAAACTATTATGACTTCGGTGTTTTGTAAATCCTGCTTCTTGTCTAATTTTTCTAAAACCAAAAGACCATTTAACACATCCGTAAACAAAGCTTCGTTTGGCTCGACGCCAGCAAGTAGTCGTTTTAATAGGCGCGCGATATTTGCAAAAATTTTCAGATTTTCAGGCTGCTTGGTAATATCCTCGAGCTGATTAGTTTTAGTAGCACTGGTCACTCGCCAAAAGTCTTTGCCTTGCACCAAATCCACTTTTATATATGCAAAATCATGGAGCACATAACGCAACTTGGAAGACATTTTTCGCACCCCCTGAGCCGAAGCATAGATCATCCCCAGCTCCCGCGTGAAAATAGAATAATA
>CAYITW010000106.1:0-2719 GCA_964366395.1 uncultured Candidatus Saccharibacteria bacterium | reverse complement strand
TTAGGAGAAAATATAACGATTGAGAAATTTGTGAGATATGAAATATAAAGGGCTTGGTCTAAATTTTGGAGTCCTCAGGACGAACAAAATTTAGCTACCAAACCCTTACCCCGTCCTTTTACGACCATCAATTTCACAGTGCCACGCTCTTGAATAGAGCTGTCCCGCTTTGCGGGACTGGAGCTTATTCAGCTCCCGCGTGGCACTACAGGAATCTGCGTTTAGGTTTTCTTCCAAGATAGATCTGGCAATTAGTGGTCGTAAAAGGGCGGGGTAAAATAAACTCAATTCTAAGCTTAACTTTTTATCCATCTATTTTCAAGATATAGGATTGTCTCTATCATTATGTACAAATTACAGGTTGTTGACTTTTCATTGGGAAAGTAGTAAAATAAATTGTAAAATTCAAGGTTTATTACAAAACGTACATTTAAAACAAGGGAGTAAAAGGCGATGAAAAATAGAGAAGCCGTTGAATTGGCAAAGGCGTACCTACTTACACGCGTAGAAAATGGTCTTTGCCTCGAGTTCTTTCAACTCCGGCGCGGCCCAAGTCTCGCGTGGACGACTGCATGCATTGGTTCAACTCTCGCTGAATTTCGAGCGGTTCCGCAAGGAATGCTCGAAACACTATTGTCCCTACAGTGGGACTGTGGTGGTTGGCCCTACAATCAGAATGTAGTGCCCGATGCAGACACTACATTAAGGGTTCTTCAGTTTCTGGCTAAGATAGGATTCAGTGATGGGGCAGTAATCGCTAAAGCAGAACGATTCGTCATTGCCCACCAGCAAGCTGATGGTGGCATTGCGACCTATCTGTCTAGCTCGATAGCTACCATGGGATACCCGAAAGGTGGATGGACAGCCTCGCACCCCTGCGTTACAGCACTCGCTACTCGCGTCCTGACAAATGAGTATGCACGAAAGAATGCAAATCGGTACATGGTCGAACGTCTCAGAAGAGGCGACGCTCGGGCTTACTGGTGGAAAACACCGTGGTATGTCCGGTACGAATTGGGCTACATAAACGGGGAAAGTATCAGCGACGACCCAGTCGAGATTGCGCTGGTGCTCCTTCTGAAAGTAAGGCTCGGCATGACCGACAGCAAGCTAGTGGCCAGGCTGGTTAGGCTTCAGCTTGACGATGGCAGTTTCCCGGCTAGCCATCAGTTCCAGATTCCCCGTCCGAACCAATTCCTCGACGATATCAACGAACAAGTGGAGGTAGTTGAGGATCGCACAAGAATCTTCTCGACCGCAGCCGCAGTTGTGGCGATCTCTCGCCAAGAGGCACTTCTTAATTGAGGTGCCTCTTTTTCTTTTTAAAAAAAAGCGGATAAAATCAAAATTTTATTATTTTATAAAGTTCAGAGGTCTTTATTAATTTTGCAGTTTTCTGATCCCTTCTTTTAATTTCAACTTTTCTTAAAAACAAAGTCCTTTCGCTGATTATTACTCTCCAAGGGATGCCCAATAAATCAGCTTCAACAAGCTTTTCGCCATTAGAAACATTATCTCGGTCATCATATAAAATCTCGAGCTTGGTGTTTTGGCTTAGACTGTGGTAGAGTTTTTCAGCGATTCCTTTAATCTTCTGGGTTTTATTTTTTTCGCTTGGGAGTATAGAGATTAAATGAGCATTGAAAGGAGCAACAGAGGACGGCCAAATGATTCCTTTATCATCACGGTGAATTTCAACAATAGTTCCCATTGCTCGCCCTAATCCAATTCCATAGCAGCCCATAAAGACTGTTTTTTCTTTACCTTTTTTATCTCGGTATTTTAAATCAAAAGGCTGAGAATATTTAGTGCCGAGTTTGAAAATATTTCCAACTTCAATAGCTCTCATAATTTTGACTTTCTTGCCGCACTTTGGACAAGGATTATTTTCTTTAAGATTGGTGATTTCTCGATTACGAGCAAAATCGCACGAGCAATAGACAATTACATCCTCTCCGGTTTCGCTGGGAACTTGGAATTCGTGGGAGTATTTAGAAAAAGTGCCGCCGGAAGCTTCTACGACTAAAGTCTTAAGACTGAGACGTTGGAAAATTCTCTGATAGACTCTTTTCATTTTCTCATAAAACTTCCCCAAATCCTCCTCTGAAGTATGAAAACTATACAGATCTTTCATCAAAAACTCTCTGTTTCTCAATAGCCCTGATTTAGGTCGAGGTTCATCGCGGAATTTCGTCTGAATTTGATAAACATAGATAGGTAAATCTTTATAGGATTTAATAAATTTTTTAGCTAAGGGAACAATAACTTCCTCATGAGTGGGGCCAAGAGCTATCTCTTTACCCTCGTGGCTTTTAAGCTTATAGAGAGCATTAAATTCTTGCCAGCGGCCGGTTTTCTCCCAAAGTTCCTTGGGCTGAATAACTGGTAAAAGCAACTCTTGTCCGCCAATTTCATTCATTTCTTCTCTAATAACTGCTTCTATCCTTTTTAAAACCCGAAGGCCTAAAGGCAGAAAAGAATAGACACCAGCCATTAATTTATCGACAAAACCAGCTCGCAATAAAAACTGGGCACTGATAGCCTCTTCGTCTTTAGGTGCTTCTTTTAATGTTTTGCTAAAAAACTTAGATTGTCTCATATGCCAATGTTGTTTAAATTTTCGAGTGAAGTTCAATGTGTAGCGATGAAAATTTAACTACAACATTGAGCACCCCGCTCTATAACGACCGGTGTTCCCACGGCGCAAGGCTGTTGAATA
>CAYITW010000105.1:0-2814 GCA_964366395.1 uncultured Candidatus Saccharibacteria bacterium | reverse complement strand
GGCTTTTCTATATCTTCTAGCCCGCTTTTCGCCAATTCTTATAGCAATGAGGAGGCCTTTTTTATCCCACAATCGCAGAGTATTAGCATGAACTTTCAAAATTTGAGCAGCTTCTTTTAGTGTTAAGAGTTCTTCCATATATTTACATACCAATTGATACCAACCATGGTACATGAAAAGCTGAATTAATTCAACCTTTCAATACAAGTAAAACAGATCAAAAAGACCTAATAATAGGATGTATAAGAAGAATATTCTCTAAAAGAAGTCACTAATCGGAGATCTCAATACTTTTGCTATCTTTTCAAGCACTTCAAGTGATGGCGCATATCTGCCTTGCTCGATATATCCCATATATGCTCGACTAATTCCTACCTTATCAGCCACATCCTCTTGAGTAAGTTCTACTTTCTTTCTTCGCTTCTGAATCTTCTTTCCAAGAACTTTTGGAAGTTTGGCGTTTTTCCTCATAGACTCATTGTCTAAAACGCCTTCGCATTAAACCACTAAGCTACACTTAGCATTTAGCCTTGAATATAGGCATATTTTATGCTAAGTTACACTAAGCAGTTAATCTGTTGAAAGGAGGTGAAATATATGGGACTATTCGGAAACAATAAAAACGAAAGAAAGCTGTCTTTCGCCCTAGGTGGCTATGTATTTATCGCTAACGATGAATATGTTTCCTATAAAAGTCTAGGTAAATTCTTTCGGGTTGCCAGGAAAGACATTGAAAGTGTCAGCCTTGATAAAGGCGGTATGGGAAAGAATATTATTAAGGTTAACGGACGAGGCACCACTTTAGCTCAAGTCGAATTACCAAAACCATGGGCAGAAAAAGCTCAAGAATTTATTATGAAAGAGGCTCTGGGAGGAAATGATAAACAAAGTAGTAATTCAGGACTCGGTGATCTTGAAAAGCTAGCTGAATTGAAGAATAAAGGCATAATTACTGAAGCTGAATTTAATCAAAAGAAAAAACAGCTTCTGGGAATATAACCTAAAATTTCATGTTTAACATTCCGGCAGTGAGCGGTATTGATGTATCTCTGTATTCACCTGTTATAGGATCATGTTTCCAGTGGTCTACGGGCGGTCTAGGAGGTCTTGTAGATTCATAAGTAGGATAATCAGACTCAAGAATTTTCAAAGTTATAATAGTAAAAGCATCGACGAGATCATCGTGTTTTTCAATTCCGAAATTGACGAGTTGGCTCACTAATTGCCCTGCACCTCTCGTAGGAAAAAGTACTTTTCCTAAACGGATATAGGGAGTTGCTGATTCTAAACGTGTCTGTTTATTCATCCCTGTAATTGAAACAGGCTCTGCGTGAACCTTTTCTATATTCAAGTGCTGTACTACTGCAATCTGATAGCCAACATTCTCAACGTATACTGTTGGTTCTCTATGGAAATCTATACACAATATTTCACACATTTTCTTTATCGCATTTATTGTATCCGGAAAATTTAATCGTTTATTTATAATGTAAGGCAGAATATATATTTTAAGTTCCGCTCCATATCCTATTACAATAAAGGGGATGAGACTTGTAAAATCAGCAGTACTTTTTTCCGAGATAGCAAGATCAACACCAACTCCTATAATTCTTGGCGGCGTGTGGTTTAATTCGGGAAGGTCTTCATAGTATTTCGGCCAATGTTTTTGGACGATCCTTTTGTCATCTGCAATAAATTTGAGTAGATATTCCCGATACCATGCAGAGTCGTCCGCAACTTCTCGACGCTTAACTTCGATGTCTTTCATAGTTGGATATTTTCCAGGCCAAGCGATTGTTCCCTTAGCATCAATAAGTGGATATTCTCGATATACGCCGTCCATTTTCCCTAGTACTATATTTTCTTTAAGTCGCATCATTAGGGAGTCTTCATGAAGCAAATTACCGACCACCACAATCTTTGTACCCACATCGCCAATTGGCATGGCTTCACCAGTAAACCAGTCCCAAAGCTTGTCCCGATTTTCTCTGGTTTTAACTGATTCTAAATCTTCAACGTCGTCGATTATTACTAAGTCAGGTCTATACTGTCTATGTCTTAAACCACGAATACTTTCACTTTGAGAAATAGCTGAAATTCTGGCATTATATTGAGGAATAACAAATGAGTTGGCTCTCCATTCATCTGCAACCTCTGTAAAAGGTCCAAAATCTCTCATGAGAAGTTCATTAGATGAAAGTTCTTGTTTAATATTCGTAAGAATTTGTTTTGATAACTCCTGAGTTTGACTGACCAGTAAGGCATATTTCTTGGATGGTTTGCCTACCATCGCCCAAATAGGAAATGCTAACGTGGCAATGGTTGATTTAGCTGAACCGCGAAATGCCGTAATCGCTACTTTGAGTAATTCGTCTTTTTGAAGCAAATCCATAATTGCCTTTTGAAACTCCGCTGTCTGGCAGGTAATATAGTGAGTGAAGTAGGTAGCAAAAAACCATGAAAAATTTTCTTTGGTTAAAGCTTTGCGAAAGTCAGGACTCTCTTGGATTTGGTTAACTATTTTTTGTTGGTCATTCATGGTTATTTTCTTGAGGTGGAATAAGTGCTGCCATTTCTAGCGCTTTGTTTAAGAGTTCTTTTTGTTCGTCTGTAAGATGAATTACCTGATCCTTACTCGTTGTGGTAACTTCAACCTTGGTCGTATATGCAGAATGATGATGCTTTAGCCAAAATATGATTGCTGTCATATTTTTGTCTTTAATGGCGCTCATGAGCTGGGACTCAGCCATATCATTAACTAATAGACTGCCATCGAGAAGAGCTTGATCGCTTTGTTGAGCAAATTCGGCATCC
>CAYITW010000104.1:0-2998 GCA_964366395.1 uncultured Candidatus Saccharibacteria bacterium | reverse complement strand
GCCTGAACAAAAGGGCTCGTCGAACTGGCTAATCTGATACCCCTTCGGAAGGTCAGGATAAAAATAGTGCTTCCTATCAAACTTAGAGTTTTCATTTACTTTACAGTTTAATGCTAAACCTAAAAGTATTGTCCAATGTATAGCTTCCTTATTTGGAACAGGAAGCGCCCCTGGTAATCCCAAACAAACTGGACAAGTCTGTGTGTTCGGCTCTTTAGCAAAATGGTCCGCAGGGCACCCACAAAACATTTTCGAGTTGGTCTTCAATTCTATGTGAATTTCAAGACCTACGATTGGATATAGATTTTTCATTCTTTTAACTTTGGCGCAATTTTATACATCTCAAGTTCATCCTCAACTATTTGTGCTACTTGAAATAATCTTTGTTCCTGAAACCTAGGAGCCAAAAGGTGTAATCCATTAGGCAATCCATATACAAATTCAGCAGGCACAGAAAGTCCAGGAATTCCTGTTAAGTTGGCAGTAACTGTTAAGACATCAGATAAATACATTTGCAGAGGATTAATTTCTCGTTCACCTATGTTGAAAGGAGGGAAAGGATAAACAGCCGCAGCAATAATGTCTACTTTTTCAAAAGCCTTCTCATAATCCTTCATCAGGAGTATTCTTCCCTTTACGGCTTGTTTATAATATTTATCCGCATAGCCACTCGAAAGAGAATGTGTTCCTATTATTATTCTTCTTCTGGCTTCATCTGCAAAATTGGTACGATCGTTCCCGTATCTAATGCCGTCATAACGGGAAAGATTTGAGGAAATTTCCGAAAATGCTGTTATACAATAAACGGGATATGAGAATTTAGCCAAAGGAAGAGATATTTGTACAATCTTGTGCCCCTTATTCTCTAGAATCTTGAGTGCGCTTCGAACAGATTTTTCAACTCCTTTATCCAGTCCTTCAAAGTATTCTTTTGGTATGCCTATTTTCATCTTTCTTCCGGAATATATAGTCTCATGATATTGAGCAACTGGAACATCAGGCGTAGTTGCATCATTAGAATCTTTGCCTGCGGTAATTGACAGAATATACGCACTGTCCCAAACAGTTCGCGTCAGATGACCAATAGAATCGGTTGAAGATGCCATTGCTATAATTCCATATCTACTAACCCTTCCGTAGCTTGGTTTTAATCCAACCACATTACAGTAGGACCCAGGCTGTCGATTAGAGCCTCCCGTATCACTTCCTGTACCCACAACTGTAAATCTTGCTGCCACAGCTGCTGCAGAACCACTAGATGATCCACCAGTAACTTTGTCATAGGAATATGGATTATGGGGAATCCCATAATCAGTGTGTTCTCCAGAAGAACCGTGACCCCAAGCGTCTAAATTAGTCTTTCCTATAATTATTGCTCCCGCATCCAATAACCTTTGAACGCTCGTTGCATTATATTGCGGAATATAATCATCAAGAACTTTCGAAGCCGATGTTGTTCTTATCCCTTTAGTTAAAAAATTATCTTTAATTACTATAGGAATTCCTAAGAGAGGTTTCTTAATCCCGTTTTTTCTCTCATCGTCAGCATGCTTTGCCTCATCTAATACTTCTTCTCGAACTGTTATAAAGCTATGTAGCTTTTCGTTGTATTTTCTTATCCTGTCTAAGAATACTTTAGCTAATACAAGACTTGAAAATTCACGTTTATCAAGTGCTGTTAAAAGTTGCTTCAAGGTCAAATCAAAAATTTCCATATTCTTAAGAATCATTCGTATAAAACAGCTTTAACAACAAAAAATCCATTATGTGTTCTCTTTGCACAGGAAAGCGCTTCTTTTTGGGATAAAACCTTTGTCGCATCTATAACGTCGTTTCTAAATACATTATTTAAATCGGCATAAACGTTGGTTTCAAGTAAACCCTTTGTTTTCATTTCGCCGATTTGGTTAACATAAGATAAGATTGATGAGAGTTGTGCCTGGAACATCTCGGTTTCTCCCTTTTTTAACGTCAACTTCGAAAGTTCTGCAACCTTTTTAACGTCTTCGGTAGATATTATTTTTGTATTTATTTTTCTCATTACCAAAAAAACTAGCATTAGGAGCTAGTTTTAAAGTTTTATATTCTCAGAAAAACCAGCCTCCCTATACAAGGTTCTTTTGGGCTTGGTTGTTCTGAGTAAACTTAGACATGATTTACAAAACTAAAACAATTTTACATTTATTTTTCCTTGTGTCAAATAAGTTTTTTTTGCTAAACTGATTTTAGTGAAAAAAGAAAACCTAATTGTAGTATTTTACGTTCTTTATTTTGTTTGGCTATTCATTGTTACTTACCTAACACCAGATCTGGCAATTCTAAATTATTTTACACTGGGCGTTGCTTTTTTTTATTTTATATTTCTAAGGAGCGATAATGATTTGTTGTTGTTTGCCTTCGGTTCGCTGATTCCCATTTTGTTTGTCGTTCTGGGTGTAGGAAATCCTCAATTGAAACTGGATTTCTCAGCTATAAAAGACACACCCATCTGGCTCCCTATTGCCTGGGGAACCACCTTTGTCACATTGAGAAAACTTTTTGTTCTGGTTTCAAGAGAAATATGAGAAAGGAGGAGCAACCTGTCACTTTCTCTGGGTGATCTTGTAGGCAAGAAATAGTACACCAAACATAACAACCACCATTGTTCCCAATACTATTTTTCCGGCTACTTCGTACATATTTTAACCTTATACCCAAAATCCTCTGGTTTTCCCTCTAGAATTACTATTTTGGGTTCAAAATCTCTTACGAGAGATACAAGCTCGAGTAAGAGGAGTTTATACCATTTTCTTCAAAGCTTCAAGCCGCGCGCCCATCGGCGGATGGGTGTTAAAAAGACCTGAAAACCATCCGACAGCACCTTTTATCTCCCCTTTAAAGGGGTTGACTATATAAAGATGTGCCGTAGCTTTGTTCGCAGCTTCCAAGGGTTCGTGGTCATTGGAAATTTTCTGAAGTGCCAAAATGAGTCCCTGGGGTTGCCTGGTAATCGCAACAC
>CAYITW010000103.1:2172-3045 GCA_964366395.1 uncultured Candidatus Saccharibacteria bacterium | reverse complement strand
TTTGGCTCTAACCGAGCCAAACCAGCTCAAAACTCATTTCTCAAGTTCCAATATTTTCATGCGGGAGAAGACAACACCAAGGACGCCGCTCGAGAAGCCAGGCCTGCCCCAGCCCACACCCGCGCCGTCGGCAGTCGCATCGCCGAAGCTCAGCAAGTCGCCATCGGAGGAGGTAGAACCCGACCATGAATATTTGTCTTTAAGTATTTTCTTGTTTTTGGATTTTTGCAAAGATATGTACCTAAACACAGTGGAGGCGAAGCTTTCACGAAGCAACTTTGATACCGGCTGATTAGCAAAATCTTCTGCGGTAACCAAGCTATCTTTTTTGCCTTCCCACTCTGCAAAAGCTTGAGCATATTCTATAGGTATAGTAGGATTGGTATTTATTAAATTAAAAATAGATGCATTTTGTTTAAAAATATTTTGTTTCCAGTACTCAATGAGAAAATCAGTTTGGGTTTTGTAGTCTTTACTTTCAGAGCCTTCTATCACTTCTCTAGAAACAAATTTCCACTCACCATCAGGTATTTCAGCTAGCACATTTTTATCATTAGAGAACCATGTACCAGATTTAATATCACCAGTATCTTCGAATTGACCGCTATACAACCTATATTCATTTGGATTGATGACATTACTACCCGCTCGTTTTGTAATTTCAGTTATAGTAAAAGGTTTACCTTCTGGAGTAGTAGAAACTTCATAGATCAACATATGACCAAGTTTTTTATGTATTTCAATCTCTGCTTTAGAAAAAGGAATTGGCCTTATTCTCTCTGGCTTAAAGCCATACGCTTTTTGAATGTCTTCTGGGCCGACAATATTTTCTTTGCCCAGTATTTTTTCTGCTTCTTCAAAAGAAATAGTTTG
>CAYITW010000103.1:0-2162 GCA_964366395.1 uncultured Candidatus Saccharibacteria bacterium | reverse complement strand
TTTGTTGTTTCTCAAACATTTTTTGGAAGTCACTTTTTGGAAAAACTTTAACGAGATCACCATTACGTAAAACAGCATTACCATCCTTATCAACACCCACAAACGTATATTCCTTTCTCATATATCTGAGCGATTGATTACAACCTATCTCATACTTGTAAGTACTACCCGCAACCTCAAGACCAAAACCTTTTTGGAAAACATGTATTTGATCTTCATTTTCAGTGACAGGCGTAATTGTATCTAAATTAGGTTTGTCTGGAACACCAACTTCTCCTTCTTTTCTAGTAATTCCTTCATTCTTGTGCTTTTCTTCTTCTTTGAAAATAATGGGCCTAGGTACTCTTGGAGAAAGATACCCTATATCCAAATTTGTCATTGGTAGATCTTCCTTTGTTGGTGAAATCGGATCAAGAATACCAAAATATTTGAAAATGGCTTGTAGTTTTACTTGATCTTCTTCAGGACACTGAGAGACAAAAACATTCGCTTTATAGTTCAACCACTCTCCAAGTGATGCAGTGTGCATATCTTTATCTGCTTTTTCTAAACGTGAATGAAATCCTTTCATCCAAGATGACACTTCTTTTAAGGTTAAGGTTGAAGACCCTAAAGTTAGAACTTCTCCTTGATCTTTAATTTCTTTAGTTACACTGTCACATCTAAGCAATCTGTTTTCATATTGCGAAAGAACATCAGGATTGCCTGCGGTATATGAATCTTGTATCGCCTTGATGGCAAAAGCTAATCGATACAAAACGCCATGAGAAGGATCATTTCTTTTACCAACTAGTTCAAAAGTGGAAACGATTTCTTTGCTTCCATCTTTTGTTTTTCTACCTACTGCATCATTTTTAGCATATGCCGGTGCAAGTTCTGATCTAGGAACTGCAATATGTCCATTGTCATCCATCAAAGTAGCTAGCATGAACTCATAGAGCTCCGGATTATTTTCCTCCATTGGCAGGTAGTCTACTTGGATTTCTGCAAATTCTCGCTCTAGTGCAGGAAGCATTTTATTTAGCTGGTGCCTGACACCATCGGGATTGGTAGTCGCAATGATTGTGGAACCTTCAAGCACAGGGTGCGGCACATTTTCATGCATCATTTTTCCAGATTTCTTTTGAGCAATATCTTTAATTAATCCAAATGTTTTATCAAAATTAATCTTCAAAAATTCATCCAAGCGGACAATTCTCCCGTGTTTATACTTTGGTGCTGTGTCAGTAGAGTTATCATACCCAGTAAATGCTTTAGCAACGTATCCGTACTTTAGGTAACTCGCACCACCTTCCACTTCTTTAGAAAAAAGCAAATCGTGCTCACCAGAACTTTGAGTGCAAGGAGCCTTGACACATTCAACACCGGTTAATTCTTTAGCAACTGCGTTAGCTTGTTCTGATTTACCGGTGCCTGGCTCACCAACCAGTAAAGGGAATCTGCCATTTGAAAGAGCCGCCATTATTCTCTTATGAATTTCATAGCGAGATGGTAACCAAGCAAAGCCTTCCTTGGCTTCTTGGTGGTATCGCTTAAGAGTTTCGTATTCCTGCATCGCAGCCACATCTGTATTTTCTTTCGTGTGAACCTCACCTTCCAGACTGACAAGAGCCTTTTGTTGAATCCTTTTTTCAACCAATTCAAGAGCAAGATCTGTTAATTCTTCTTTCTTTATCTTTCTCGCAGCAATACCTTGGATTTCTCCAATGAATAGTTTTCTTTCAAGGTCATGATGTGACTTTGTGAGTGTCTCAATATCTTTTTCTAGTGTTTTTGATTTATTAAAAAGTGGAGAGTTTTTGAGACTTAAAAATTCCATATGTGCATCAGCGAAACGGCTCCGAAATATCTCCACAGTCTTTTCGTCTTCCGTTAAGGCTTTTGCGTAGGCTTTAAGCATGCCTCTCGATTCTTTTTCAGCTTCATTATCGGGAGCCATTTTGAGGGTAACTAGAAAGTCATACAACAATTCTGCTTTTTGTGTGGCAGGCATGCTCTTGTACCTTTCAGGTAGTTTAACAGAAGAGGCATCTTTAGTTTGAATCTTAAGCCATTTATCAATCTTAGCAAGATTATGATCCTTGGCTGATAATTCTCGAGACGGATGTTGCTGTTCCATTGCTATATATTATATCTATTTATTGAAGGTGGCAAGGAGGGTT
>CAYITW010000102.1:0-3077 GCA_964366395.1 uncultured Candidatus Saccharibacteria bacterium | reverse complement strand
AACCTATCTGTGGTGCCGGAGGTGGGACTCGAACCCACAAGCCTTTCGGCACACGATTTTGAGTCGTGCGCGTATACCAATTCCGCCACTCCGGCAATTAATTGACAGTTTAGCCTTATTTTTACCTAAAATCAAACATTAGTTACCATCCAACACTGTAATTTTTGCTCCAATTTTATTAAGTCTCTCAGCAATATTTTCATAACCTCTTTTTATTGAGTAGACATTTTTCAAAATAGACTCTCCCTTTGCTCCAAGCATCGCAACCAGAAGTATCATGGCTGGACGCAATGCCGGAGGGCAAACCACCTCATTCCCTTTGAGTTCTGTTTTACCGTGCACGAAAACTCTATGCTGGTCAGCTAAAACAACGTTGGCTCCAAGTTTGTTTAGTTCAGTAAAATATATCGCACGGTTTTCCCACATCCAATCGTGTATTAGAGTTGAACCTTCTGCCATAGTTGCGATAGGAACAAAAAACGGTAAGTTGTCAGAGTTTATCCCCGGATACGCAGAAGCATGTATTTTGTCATTGAGAGCCAGCAGGTCAGATGGATGGACAGTTATATCACAAAGGTGAGTTTTACCATTATTGGAAAGATAAATTTTTGACTGCTCATACTTCAACCCCATTTTTTCAAGTTTTAAAAGTTCAACCGAAAGAAAATCAATAGGACACCGAGTGATGGTCAGGGTGGAGTTCGTCACTATAGCGGAAGCAATAAACATCATTGATTCAGTCGGGTCTTCGCTGTTGTGATATTCAATATTTTTATTTATTTCTTTAACACCATGAACTACAAGAGTAGAAGTTCCGATACCTTCTATTTTTACTCCACATTTTTGCAAGAAAAAACAAACTTCCTGTACCTGATAATTTGGTGGAGTAAAACGAAGTGTAGTTATTCCTGGGATAAGAGCAGAAGCAATTAGAAGATTTTCTGTGGCTGTGTCACTCGCTTCGTACAAAACAATATTTGCTGGACTCAATTCTTTGTTTTCAATTTCATAATAAGATTCCTCCGTTTTAATATTTACACCAAGAGACTCCAGTCCAAACCTGTGTGCAGCAATAGTTCTTTGACCCATTTTGCACCCTCCCGCATGAGGGATTTTGAAATCTTTTTCAAAATGTATTAAAGCACCTATCATCATAAGTATTGACCTTATTCTTCCCGAAGCATCATTATCAATTTTTTTCAAATCAAACTTTTTAGGAGGAGTAATCATAACAGAATTATTGTTTGTCCACTTTATTTTTACTCCTATACTCTCAAATATTTCAACGATACGGGCGATCTCTTCAATTCGAGGGATCCCATGTAGAGTTGTGGTTTTTTTGTTCAAAAGTGATGCACAAAATAGCCCCAAAGCACCATTTTTTGAAGTATTAGTCTGTATCTCCCCAGATAGCTTTCGTCCCCCAACTACCTTGAAATCGTCGGTTTTTTCCATTGCCACCGATTATATCATAGTAGCCACTTTGCATAAATTTGAGAGCTTAATTATTCCGTGTTATTATTTAGTGTACAAACATGTCTCAATTTTATAACGACTCAATTTTTTGGATAGACGTAGATAAGATAGTTCCAAACCCGTTTCAACCAAGACGGGAATTTGATGAAATGCAACTACAAAGTCTAGCTGATTCCATAAGACAGTACGGAGTCTTGCAGGCTCTCGTTGTTACCCGAAAAGAAATGCCAAAGGAAGATGGAGGTCTCGCGGTGGAGTACGAGCTTATTGCTGGTGAACGTCGTCTAAGAGCTTCAAAACTAGCTGGACTTACTCAAGTGCCAGTTCTCATAAAAGTCGGGGATGAGGGCAATGACTTGATGAAACTTGAGCTCGCTATTATTGAAAACATTCAACGTGAGGATTTGAATCCTGTTGACCGTGCTCGCGCTTTTCAAAGGCTTATCGACGAGTTTGGTTTCAAGCATTCTGTGATTGCTAAAAAGGTTGGCAAAAGTCGTGAATATGTTTCAAACTCTGTTCGGCTACTTTCACTTCCGGGAGTTATTCAAGAGGCTATTTCTCAAGGCAAAATTTCTGAAGGTCATGCGAGGCCACTCATGATGCTTGGTGACAGAGTAGAAGAGCAGATGACACTTTTCAAAGAAATAATGTTTAAAAAGCTCACAGTTCGTGAAGCTGAAGCTATCGGTCGCCGTATCGCTTACGACAAGATTCGAAAGAAGGGTGCGACTCTAGATCCAGAAACACAGGAGATGGAAGAGAGACTTACTGAATCTCTTGGTACTAGAGTTTCAATAGAAAAAAGGGAGCATGGAGGAAAAATTTTAATAGATTTTTTTTCAAACCAAGACCTTCATGAGATTCTCGAACTTATAAAAAGCAATAAAACTAAATCTCCAACAGAGAAACTAGATAAACATATCGAAAATAACCCAGTTCCACCAAAAAGTGAATTTATTCCAAATTATGTTCGCGACCCTAAAATAGCTGAGATGACAGTGGAAGATTTGAAAACTTTAGATGACCGAACTCCAGAACAAAAAAAGATAGAAGAGAATACAGAGGAAGATATCTATTCAATAAAGAATTTCAGTATTTAAAAAAAAGACGCCTCTGTAGAAGCGTCTTTTATGTTACCGAATTCTTTTACGAGATCTTGCTAGTTTTACCTCAAACGCTTTTGCTAAAAGCAAAAGATTTAGGCCGAACCAGTTTTTCTTTGAAAGAGGTTTTTTGTACTGGCTCATCCTCAAATTTCTCATCGCTTTTCTTTCAAGGTCTTCCTTGCGTATGAGTTTGATAAGAGAAACAACTGCTTGTCTCTGAGATTCCGAGCAAGATTGGCGGAAGATTTGACACGCCTTTCTTACTTCCTCTTCTGATCTGGAATCATACTGGTAGCTTCTAGCTCGAGTTTCGTCACTATGCTTACCAGCAGCAAACGCAATCAACACAAGAGGAATAAAAGAGAAACCTTTTTGATCTTCGTACTTTTTGAACTTAAAGCCCACTGGATGGTTGTAACCATCCAAATCAGCCAAAGTCATATTGATGGCTATGTTGATGTCTTCGCTTAGGAAGCGGACTAGATCGGAAGA
>CAYITW010000101.1:0-3143 GCA_964366395.1 uncultured Candidatus Saccharibacteria bacterium | reverse complement strand
TACTCATTGTTTTAAAAGTATCTCCGGCTTCAATTTTTGATAAATAACTTGGAGAGAGTTTACATTTGGCGGCGACCTTACGGATGCTCAAACTTAACTCTTCGCGGAGGTTTTTTAGATATTTTCCAAGCTTTGTAATCTCATAAGGGATTATTTTTCTATCTTTTTGAATTGCCATAAATTAACAAAAAGCTAGTTCTGGCCTGTGGATAACTTTGTCTGGGGGGGGGGCACTATAAGTATATCATCTGATAATCTGAATACAACTGTGGACAATGTGTTTGCTAAAATATGAAGAAGATATAAGAATCCTTGGAATTTCGCCTCCTTTTTGTTTTCTCCTGTTTTCTATTTAGGACATGGTGTTATTTGTAAATAACATTTAGCTTCTAGAAATCTTACTGTGGATATGCCTATTTGCGGCAATTTTCATTTGGATTATAATTAAATTACGTTCACAGATGGCTGTAGATAGCCTTATTACTGTTATGAGTATGAATATGATAAAAATAAAGTTGTTAAAACAAGAAACCTTGATTTTTGCGTATCAAAATTTGATGTTTTCTAGAGAGAGAGAGAGAGAGAGATTGCTTTTACCTGCCTGAAAAATTTAAGAAGGTTTCTGATCTGCCCCCTGGTTTTTAATTGAGGGGGTTTTTGTTTGTAAAATTTAGATTGATTGAGAATTGATTCGTAAAATTTTTAAGATCCCAATCTCGAATGCGAGTGGGACTAAGGTCGATACGGATCAGAAAAAATAATTAATTTTTTCTTGAAATATTTTCCATCTTTTTGTCTGACCAATAGAAGATAGAACTTATTTAAGATTAAAGATTAAAAACATGGCTGTAGAAAAAGCAATGGGTAGCTCCAGTTTGGTTGAAGTGATCGACCGAATTTTAGACAAAGGTATTGTGATTGATGCCTGGGTAAGAGTTTCGTTGGTGGGGATTGAGTTGCTTGCTATCGAAGCAAGAATAGTGATAGCTTCTGTTGAAACATATTTGAAATATGCAGAAGCAATTGGTTTGACCGCCGCGGCCTAAACTTAAATTTGAGAATAGGCATCCCTTATATTTTTATGGAAGCAGATAAAACTCCTTCCATACAACCCTGAAGGCCTAAGTGGTTGTAGAAATATAAAGCATGCCTTATTTTCAATACCATTTTATTACTTTGAACAAAGGAAGGAATCGTATTTATCAATGATGAAGATTGACTCTTTACTTTGTTCAGAACGATATAAGCCCGTTTAAACTGTATGGAGATAGTGAAAGATAAAAATTCAGAAGAATTAAGAAACACGATTGAGGTTATTCTGGATTCCTATAAAGTCAGGGTCCGGGTTGCCGAAAGTATTATTGAGGATACAAACAATGTCTTAAATGCTTTTGCTAATAAAAGAGAGGCAATGAGTGACACACTTAAAGGAGCATTGGCAAAAGTCGCCTCGTTAAGAAAAAAAGATTTTGACAAAATGATGGGAGAAATAATTGAGAGACAAGTCCAGAAAGAAGAATATGTAAAAAAGGTATTAGGAGATTTTATAGGAGGAGAAAGAAGTGTTGTAAGCAGATTGGAAAAATTATTAGGAAAAGGAAATGGAGTTCAAACCAAGGATTTCAAAAATATCCTTTGTAAGATAAAACAGGACCAGGAAGCCAAAGTGAAAGAAACCGGCAACCTTGTGTCAGAAGGATTACTGAAAATGCAAAATGAAACTTCAGTGGCCCTAGCATCTTTCCAAAAATTAAGGGAAGGCATGGCTTCAAAATGGCAAAAGGTCACAGAGATACTAGACGAAATTTCTAAAAAATAGTATGCGAATAACGTGCCTTCGGCCTTACGGCCTACGGCAATGCGAATACGCACATGCGAATTAGACTACATATCTACCATGATTATAAAATGCGCATTTTGCAAGGGGAAAGGAAAAGATCCCTTTGGGGTTCCCTCAAAAAATTCAAACTGCCAAGTTTGTAATGAAAGAGGGGAGAATTGGGTTAAAGAACCAAATCAAGAATGCCCGACTTGCCAGGGAACCGGCATCTTTTTCCATCATCGCTTGCCCTGTTCAGTATGCAAGGGCAGGGGTTTTGTTACCATAGTTCATCAACACAAAATATGCAAAGACGACGAGATCCACTATGGTCTTGAAATAGGAACGGGCTTGCCGCCCACGAATTGCTATACCCTAGGAGCGTTTAAACCCTTTAAGGATAAAGAAAAGAAGAAAAATAAAATTTGACTTATAAGGTCGAATAAGTTGAAAAAAATAAAAAGCAAAGTCAAACATAAATTGAAATTAAAATTTCGTCCAGTCATTTTTAATTTTTCATTTTGAGTTTTTAATTTGACTGAGCGAAGCGAAGAAACATATGTCATTAGCACTTTCAATGAAAAGTTTAGTTGAAGATATTAGGTCTTCCAGATCGGATAGACATGCCTGGGTTAAAGATTCTAGAAATGAAACCCGAGCTTTGATTAGCAGATTTGATAAAGAACTTAAAGAAATGGCTGCTGATTTAAGAAAGTTTTTAGCTGACAGTGAAGCTTCAAGAAAAGAGGATTTTGGGATTGTAATGAAAAATATTAGGGAATCTTTAAAAGATATAAAAGACAGACAAGCTGAGGTAAGAAGAGAGGCCCGAGCTTTGATAAAAGAATATGCTGCTGATTCTGCTAAAGCCAGAGAATATTGGCTGTCTTTGACTCGTAAGCCAGGAGCTGCTGCTAAAAAGGTAGAGGCAGAAGCCTAGACGAAGAGTTAGCATGCGAACCCCGCACCAGAACAAGTTCGGTGCGGGGCAAGTAGCGCAAATGCAAATGCTTGTCCCGCATAATGCGAAGCATTTGTGCGGGGCGCCCATGCGAATAATTAAGTAGAAATAAATCATATGCCTTACTTATCCCCAGAAGAGTCATATTGTGTAATTGAGCCAAAACCTTTAGAGGGGTTTGTTGAAACCCCTTTTATAAAAGAGATTGCTGTAAGAGCCTTGAATTACATAAGGGCAGGTTTTCCGATTCATTTTCGCGGAATATCCGGGACCGGAAAAACAACCTTAGCCATGCATGTTGCAAGCCAACTTGGCAGACCCGTTGTTCTGATACATGGTGATGATCAAATTAATACATCTGAT
>CAYITW010000100.1:0-3145 GCA_964366395.1 uncultured Candidatus Saccharibacteria bacterium | reverse complement strand
TAGAGCGCTCGACTGATACTCGTGAGGTCCATGGTTCGAACCCATGCACGCGCACAAAGCACGGTACTGTATTCTTCTGAAAAAGGTCTCCAAAGGTCTTGCGAAAGTGTCCCACACTTTTCTCACTCGTGAGGTTGGGTTCTCTCCTTACAGGAGCTGTACACTCTTCACATTTGATTACAAATGTTCAGAGTCTTGCGAAGTGATAAAATCACTTCTCACCCATACACGCGCACAAGACAACAAAAACCTCCTAAACGGAGTTTTTTGTATTTGTGCGTTTATCCACAACGTCATTCTTGAAGGAAGGGGAAGAGCTATCTGATCATGTTATTATGATTAGTAATAAGGTATCATTAAAATTAAGATATATTGTTAAAAATATGAACATTTTTCATAAGCTTTGGAGTCGTACAAGTTTTATTATTTTAGTCCTCTTAATTTTAGTAGGAATTTTTTCTATTCTATTAGTTTCAAAAAATCCTAAACTCAGTCTCAGCACTTCCGATGCAGCAGTTTTAAGAAGCCCTAAGGATGGTTCCGGACCTGTGGTTGCCACCGTGAATGTTAAAGATTTTGGAGCAAAGTGTGACGCTGGAACCGATGACACATTGGCAATTCAAAAAGCTATAAATACTCTTGTAACCACGGGGGGAACGATTTCATTTCCTGCTGGGACATGCAGAATAACAAATACTTTGAATATAAACGAAGGGAAAATTGCTCTCAGGGGGCAAGGTCAACACATTACCCAAATTCACCTAGACAATGCGAATGCTCGTATCATAAATATTGAAGGCGGTAACACAGGCATAAGCGCAGTTTACCTTAAGGACATGAGTTTTATTGCCTTTGATGCTTCTAATAATACACGCACAGCAGGTAATGGGATTTATTTACATAATGTGGGTGATTGGTCTATTACAAATGTTTCACTTACATCTTGTTGGGATTGTATATATTTAAATAGCGCCCATACAGGACTTATAGAAAATGTTGTCATTTCAGATTATACAGCAGTAATAGGTGGGGGGCTGAATACGGGCATAACTTTAATTAATTCCATCAGTAATTCTATAAAAAATGTTAATGTTACTAGCTCTAATTCAATACTAGGTGGGTACATTGTTGATGGGGGAACAGATACTTTAGTAATAGAAAAATCAGGAGTACAATATGTCGGATCTGGAGGAGCGACTTATGGTGTTTTATTCAAAAATACCACAAGTTCCCATGATCCAAGATGGATTCGTATCACCAATTCCTTTTTTGAACCCAAGCAAGACACTGGCGTTAGTATAATGATTACTGCGGGATATGATATTGAAACTGCAGGTCTTTATACAAAAGGCGGACAATATGGTGTATATATTACAGGACCTAGAGTTAGAGAAGTTCGTTTTCGGGACGGAATTATACAGTTAGCAGAAAAGGATGGTGTAGTATTGGAAAATTTTGCTAGAGACGTTTCATTTAATGGTACTTTGGTGACTGATAATTCCCAGAGTTCTCGTGGGGCGTACGATGGTATTGTTGTGGCGCCTGGCATGACAAATTTTTCTTTTGATAATGTTCGTTCAGGAAATACTTTATGGAATGGCACAGATGGATTTGGAGCAAACCAAAGATATGGAATTAATATTCAACCAGGTGGAAATAATTATAGAGTGACAAAAAATGATCTAACCAACAACATAACTGGTGGCCTGTATGACCCTGGTGGCACGAGTGAAGTTCGTTTTGGTAATCTCGGGACTTCTTTGCCAGATCTCCAATAAAATATTCGAGTGCGGATATAACATTAAACCATATTTACAAGAAAAACTTCTTTGCAATTTTTTGCAAAAACGCTTTCTAGATGTATAATGGTTCGTATTATGATGATAAATAATAAGAATATATTTTTCCTAGGACTCTTTGTTTTGGCAACACAATACCTTTTTGGACTACCTACTTTTTGGAAAACATTGCTTATAACTATATCGGTTTTGTCAATCATTTTTCTGTCTACAAAAATTACTTTACCAAAAAGAAACGCAAAAAATGTAAAGCGGAAAGAAAAAGTCACCCCGGTTTTTATGGAAAATTCCCCCCCAAATCAACCTCAAGTTGTTCAACCTGCAACTATCTCAGAACCAGAAACTCCAGCAACTAACGTTGTGGAAATTTTAGATATTAAACCAAAAGTAAGCCGTAAAACTAGTTCAAAGAAACCAGAAATAGTATGAGACAATTTTTTACGAAGCATAAACAGATAGTGTTTCTGTTTGTTGTCTTACTATTCTTACTTACTTTTTTCTTTTTTTTACCAAAAGTTTTAAGTAATCACTATATTTTTGAATATGATAGCGCTACAAATTCTTTAAGCACAGCCATTCCCAAAATAGTTGTGTTTACACCATCTTATGTTTCAACTCCGGAAGCAGTTAAGGGTATTTACCTGACTAGTTGGACTGCTTCCAATTTAAAATTGAGGGAAGATTTAATTAAGTTAATCAACGATACAGAGCTAAACACAGTTGTTATTGATATAAAAGATTATAGTGGCAAAATCGTTTTTGAAGTAGAAAATAGTGACCTAAAAAAATTTGGCTCTGTTGAAATAAGAACCCCAGACCTTCAAGAGTTTATTGAATCATTACACAAAAAGGGAATATATGTGATCGCCAGACTTGCTGTTTTCCAAGATGCATATTTTGTAAAGTATCGTCCAGATTTAGCTGTAAAAAATAAAGCTGGCACAGAGGTTTGGAAAGACAGGAAAGGAATTTCTTGGATTGATCCTAACTCTCGCGAGTATTGGGACTACATAGTTCTACTTTCTCTTGAGGCAAGAAAACTCGGTTTTGATGAAATCAATTTTGATTATATTCGTTTTCCATCTGACGGAAATATGCAGGATATCTCGTACCCTTGGAGTTCTACGACTTCTAAAACAACTGTGATGAAGAATTTTTTTGAATATCTAGATTCCAACTTAGATATTCCTAATTTAAAGATTTCAGCTGATTTATTTGGTATGACAACTATCGCAGTGGACGATATGGGAATAGGTCAATTTCTGGAAACAGCACTGCCGTATTTTGATTATATAATGCCAATGGTTTACCCATCTCATTATCCAGCAACTTTTCAAGGTTTCAAT
>CAYITW010000099.1:0-3166 GCA_964366395.1 uncultured Candidatus Saccharibacteria bacterium | reverse complement strand
ATCCGCGGGAATCCGCTCCCAAATCAGTGCAAATCCCGGACAAGAAAAAGTTAGGGCGCAATGATCCCTGCTGGTGTGGGAGTGGCAAAAAATATAAAAAATGTCACATGAATAACGATTTAGCCCATTAAATCAATCTAAACTACTCATTAGGGTACCACATGAAGTAAACTTTTCTGCCTCACAATATTTAATAAAATTGATTAAATTTCCCGTTATTAAAACTTCTATAAGTCCCCTTTTGTAATCACCGGTGACCACATGGTTTTAAGACAAAAAAATTTTCCAATGTTCGAATCCTTGCTGGTGACTTTTAACAACTGCAATTCAATAGTTACATATATATCTTTTAAAGAGTCACTAAGCTATTGCAATACTGCTCTAAAGAGTTTTCATATACTGCACAAGAGGAGAGAATTTATCGACTGTTTCCTTGTTTTTCTGACATTTCTAGTAGTATCTGTACAACCTCCGGAGAATAAAAAACAATTAATTCGCTACTATTACTTAGAAAATTATCGAAAAGTGGTATTACTTCTTCATCTTTGGTACTCCTAAGGATTTCTCTTGCTTGCTGAGCCTCTCTTATTGCTTGAGGTAAATACTTGCTAACCCACTTTCTGGATCTACCTGTAACACTTTCTAGTGTTACACCTTTTCCCGATGATTTCACCCAATTTTCAGGTGGTTGGCGATCTTGTGAAGCTAATTCCTGTAGTTTTGTAACTATTTCGGGATGATAAAATGTTGAAGTTCTACCAGTTACATTAATATATTCTTTTGTTGGCATCTCCTTTATTGTTGATGTGTCGTTTGCTTCTTTTCTTGCTTTCTCAAACTCATCAAGAAACTTAGGGACTCTTTTATCAACCCAAGGCCTGGTTCTTCCCAATAGCGTTGCAAGTCCTGATTCTGCTAACCATCCTTCAGGAGGGGTAACACCTTGTGTTGCAATTTGTTTTAGTTTATCTTCTACAAGAGGTGAGTAAAAAATTACCAGAATACCTTGTATAGTAAGATACTCACCAAATAAAGGCTCTGGTGACGTACTTGTGTCTGTACTTTGCCTTTCCGCCTCAAGCTCTTCAATGACATTTGGAAGACGTGCTTTAATCCATGACCTACTTTTTCCTACTGTTTCCACTAATGTATCTATTTTCCCTCTTAGTGTTTTCCATCCTGCTGGTGGAGTGTTTTTTCTTTCAGATAAGGCTTTCAGCATTTCAAAGATCACAGGATCGTAGTAAATAAATACTTTTCCCTGTTTATCATCCAAAAACTCTCCTTGATATTGTTTTTGTTCTTTTGGAGGAATATTTTTTCTCTCTTGGTCTAATTTTAATTCTGCCAGAACACCATCTATTCGTCCTCTCACCCAACCCCAGCTTTTATTGAGTCGTCCTGTTAATGTATGGAGTTGGCCATTTCCAATAGTTATCCAATCATCAGGAGCCTTTTTATATTCTTGAAGGATAAATTCTTTAATAATTCTTAATACTTCCTTTGCATCAGTGATTACCTCAATTCCCTCCATATCAATATCAGGAAATGTCGGTCTACCACCGCCTCCACCACCGCCTCCACCAAATCTTCGTTTTCCAGGAGGGATTATTTCTGCTTGCCCAACAATTTGCGCAAAGGTAATAGGACCATTTCTGCCACTAGTATCTTTATCAAGAAAATCAACCACATAGGCATGTTTATCTGGATTGTTTTCATCAATTCGAAGCACTCGCCCTCCACGCTGTTCCGCAACAACGGGTGAACGGGTTGGACGAAGATTAAGGCAAACACTTGCTCTTGGTTCATCAAATCCTTCAATAAGTATATCTGAGTTACAAATTACCTTTATTTCACCATTCTTATGTTTCTCTAAAATAGTTTCTTGTTCTTTTCGTCTTTGTTTCCCATGAACAACTGCCGTTGCAATACCTCGTTCATTAAATAGTTGCGCCATTGTTTCTGCATGTTTTACACCTGCACAGTATGCAACTACTGTTTCCTCCTTGAACATTTTTTCATATAAATCAACTGCTCCTTTGTTGCGGGCGTATTGGTTGACTACTTTTTCTAATTCATCCTTGTCATAATCACCACCCTGAATTGGGACATTTGTCAGATCAACTGATGTTTTGGCAATATATGCGGAAAAGGAAGAAAGCATTTCTTCTTCGACTCCTTCTGCAATTGTCATCGTATGAATTTCTGTTGGAAGGAGCTGCTCAAGTTCTTTTCTTGCAAAGCGTGGCGTTGCAGTAAAACCAAGTCGGGTCATCCCCTTAAATTGTTCAACAGCAGCTCGTGTCTCAGTACCAAGTGCTTTATGCGCTTCGTCAAGGACAAGCATTTTAAAATTTTCTGGACGAATCGTTCCATTCTTTACTCCCGCAATTAAAGAGTAGTACGTAGTAATGGTAACTTGTTTTCCGCGTTCTTTGGAGTACTTATTGATTTTTCCATAATCAAGATCAGGCGCAAATTGCTCAAATCTCCTCCCTGTTTGGTCAACAAGTATGTTACTTGGTACGACAACGAGTGTTGGGATATCAGTTGCTTCAATTAGTTCAGTAAAAAGGACTGTCTTTCCTGAACCCGTTGGTAATTTTATATATCCATCGGTGCCTCCTTTTTCAAGAAAGTTTCTAATATTCTCAAAGACCGTTATTTGTTTTCCTCTAAGTGTTCTTGTTTCATCATTTTGTTGATGTGAATAGACATATCGATCAAGTTGATTTAAGATATGCAATCTATCTTTTAGGATTCCAACATCATGCATATTTGTAGTATGCAAATCTGTGGCTGTGGCTTGACCAGTTAGGTTTTGGCTTAGGGTATTCCAAATGCTATATCTTACAGAATACTGTTCTTGAAATTCTTGAGGTGTCAAACGCATTCCTTCATTTGAAGGTGGCATGAGACTCTCTCCATAAAAGGATGCAAAATTAGGGATAAGAGATTGTTGGAAATCTTGTGCCTCAGAGGGAACCGTAGCTCTTTCAATTGCCATGGCATAATTATAGCTTTGATGATAAAATTAGGCAATCTAAGTTTATTGCGAACGGAGTGACAGAATTTATATGTGGTATCCTATTTGGATGGCACTTCAAAAAATGCCATTATCCGAACTAAGAAAAAGATCATGAAAAAGAAGCAAGAAGTATTAATA
>CAYITW010000098.1:0-3195 GCA_964366395.1 uncultured Candidatus Saccharibacteria bacterium | reverse complement strand
CGCTCCATCCATTTTCAGAATAATTCGGGTACGTGCAAAATCATGACGCCAGAAGAGGATTTTGTATAAAATACCAATACATCTGACCAATAAGGGTTTGCCAGTTGTCTCGATTAACTCCACACCATCAAAAAACATCCTAAAAAGGATGTTTTTTGGTTAGACGGGGATAGTTTATTGCGAGTTTGCCGTAACTATGGTCTGGGAAGGGGTGAGAAAATTGTAAAACTTTTTTGACCCATAATCTGTTGATTGACATTGTTGCAAATCTCGTATAACCTTTCCTGCAGCATCTTTCAATCTATAGGGAGATTCGCAGATGGTCCAGCCCAAATTAGTCACTAAAATTGACAGAAATTTTATAAGACTATTAAGGCTAAAGTCTCTAGAATTTGAATATCAAGCAAACAAAGCTATACAAAGTTTGCTTTTAAGCCGAGTATTGCTTCAATGCCATAATTGTTTTCCAAGATTTGTATTACAATCTGAAAAAAATAATTGCCCACCTCCTTACGGTTCAGAATATGATCGCATCATTATGCCAGAGATAGGCGTTATAAATGGCAAGAGACTTTTTTTTGAAGTAATTAACCCGGATATGCCATCTGTTAATCTACATCAAGAGAAAAATAAATCGAGAACCATACCCCCTACCATCGTATATTGTTATCAAAGTAAAAAGTTGGTTAGAGCAGTATTAAAATCACTCGATCAACGTAAGTTAGAAAAAGTCGAAAAACCTATCAACGTGCCCGAAGGATTTTATGTATTTGAATTTACTGCCCAAGAGGATTGCGGTAGCTATGAAAGAAAAAAAACCATCGTTACCGCAACGCCATTTCCTGCTAAAAATATTAGAGATGCGATAAGAATTTTAAAACTTTGGCCTGACGGTAGTTATTACAGAGGCCTGTCCAATTTTAGACTTTGTGTTAGCAAGGGTTGGGTGACTCTTAATTCAAAAAGACAACAAGGGAATGCTTCTTTGTCAGATTATGAAATAAGCCCCAAATAAAGGGCTTTTTGTTTTTAACAAGTATCGCTAAAGTCTACAGTTAATTCTGAGCTCTTAAGAAAATACTCACGCATCTCAACCAAAATAGTTTTCCTCTCCTTTGCTCTTTGAGCTTCGGAAGAGCAATGTATTGTTCTCTACCAACACCACAAATAAAAACGCACAGCTTGGCCGTGCTTTTTTATTAATGGACTGTTCTCCTGGGGAAAAGTGTAAAAAATCCTTGGGTAGTTAATATTCTCGATTGTTCCATCTCGTCGGTCGCATATTTTAGGACGCATCCTGTCTGGCCCGCTTTAGTTGCTTTTTCACGAACCAATTCATAATATTCTCCAAAGCTTTCATTATTTTCTAAAAGAAAATGGTTAATTGAATCGACTACGCTAAGAACATCGTATGGTCCTGGACTTTTTTTAACCAAACCATACAAAAATTCTTTTCCTGGAAAATGTATCCCAGTAAAACCGCAAATTTCATCAGTTCTTAATTCTCTCATAATATCAATTCCACTTTTGGGACTTGTCCAACCACCAAGGCACTCTTCTTTGGGTATTTTCCATCTGAAAGAAAGATCGTCTAATGGTAGTTGCCAAAACAGTGACGGAGCTTCTTCATTTAGATACAATAAAAAAGAACTAGAGACTGAATATGCCATCTATTCCTCCATAAAGTACTAATGAATAGTATACATTTTTAACTAGGGTTTGCCAGTTGTCTCGATCTGAAATTTGACAATAGCATAAGTACATGCTATTTTGTTTTTATCTTTTAAAAACATGGGGGACAATCCTAATGCAATCAGATTCACAGCTGGTGCAATTTTATCTGGGGCAAGGCCCCGATAATCGAGGTCGAATGATTGATGAAATTTTGGCCTGGGGAGACGAAGAGATAGAAGATGTGCACGATTACATCCAATGGCTTTTTCCATTGAGGGAGAAAAGCGCTTTTAACTCTTCTGCTCCTGTATTAAGTGAGGCCGACATTGCTAGGTTTAGGAATGATGCGAAAGCAAACCAAAAATTACTTTTTTCATTAGCGAGGCTAATAGACTTCTACGGCTTTATGGCGACATGGGAAGGTGGGAATTATCAGATAGTTAAGTCAGAAGACTTTCAACAAAAGTCCCGCAACTGGCTTACGAGATATAATCATAACTTCTTGAGAATTACTCGAATACTAAAATCCGTTGTCTTGCTGGGTGGCGAGAAACATTCAAAAGCGTTTCTCGTTGTCCTGGAAGAGGTTTATAAAGATAACTCTAAAATAATTGGGCAGGAGACTCTGGGTTACTGGAGAGATGCGCTAAATGTTAGCGTTCATGCCTAAAATGTGCCGACAGATTGTCAGCTTTTTAATTTTAATTCCCCACCGAAAACTCATTTTTCAAGAAATGCCTGTATGTTTTAATTAAAATAGTTTTCCATTGTTCTCTACCAACACCACTGAGTCAAACTCGGTTCCAACCGAGTGCAGACGAAGGTGATCGAGTCAGACTCGACACTTATTTATATTTATTTTCAAAACCACGAAGTCTGACTTCGTGGTTTTGATTTAGAAAATGGTAACTGACACCTTTTTCCATCTAACATCGTCTGTTCCTCGGAGAAGGTCATTGTGGTATGGACTTATTGCTAGTAAAATGCTTATAATTGCAACATCCTGTAAACCTAGGAGAAGGAGTAGAGTAATGCCTCGGAAAGCAAAAACAGAACGTCGTCGCGTGAATGGCTTTCTTGTCTACGAAAATGGGGAAGCGTGTGCTGGTTGCGGTGTTATCCAACGGCAAACCAAGGAGGAAAAGAAGAATAAAGAGCCTGCTGGCTACTATCTCGAATGTCCGAGATGCTACAAGCCGGGCTGCGAGGAGTGCATGCCCGCGGGACGAGGTTGTGCTTGTCCCGATTGCGAGGCAGAGGATACCTAGTATCGATAAGGATAGCGTTGACCGTGCTATCCACCAAGCTAAAAGCTTGGAACATAACGGTCTTTTTAATTTGCAAAAGCATAAACCTTCTTAGTAAGCCGCCAAACCTTGATTTTTCACAAAATACCAATATATCTGGCCAATCAGGGTTTTCCAATGTTCTCTATCAACTCCACACCATCAAAAAATACCAAGAAATTGGTATTTTTTGTTAAGTAGAGCTTAAAAATACTTGGTTTCCCTAGATTTTCTT
>CAYITW010000097.1:0-3205 GCA_964366395.1 uncultured Candidatus Saccharibacteria bacterium | reverse complement strand
ATGGATTATTGAATCAGCACGCAGTAGCAAAGGTAAACCAATGGCAGAAAAACTAGCTGAAGAAATTATTCTAGCTTCAAAAAACGAAGGTAAAGCGGTGAAGAAGAGAGAGGATACGCACAAGATGGCTGAGGCGAACAAAGCTTTCGCCCATTTTGCATGGTAAAAACCTCAAGGAGGTTTTTACCATGCAAAATAAATATAATAGCGCCTGGTGAAGAAAAAACTCCTGGTATCAGGAGTTTTTTCTTGCGTTGCTTTCTGCGCGACCTTGTCTCAAACTATGAAAACCTCTACTGCTTGACAAAATTTTTAAATATGTAAAATTTACTTTGGAGGCGGAAAATGAAACGATTTCTAGTACTTTTGGCATTTGTTAGTGTATATGTTCTCGGTTTTATCCACGGTGAGATTAACCAGTTTCAAGCCGAGAAGAAGATTTGGGAAATTCTCGACCCAACTTCTGGTCCAGAAACTGAGGTTCTGAAAGTTCGTCGTCTCTCAGAGAATGAAAGAGTTTTTCTTCGGGCTAAAGAAGTGACGATTGGTGGGGAAACTCACCAGATTGCCGTTGCTGAACTGAAACGGTTTGGGACTCGTAACAGTTCTGAATCAAATTACTTCATGATCAGGGTGGTAAATGATGACACGAATCTGATCATGCATGCATCTGCTAGTTCCATTTCAGGTAAAAGATAGCCTACGGATTAAGATACTCCTCCCTGCTAGTAGAGAGGGGTTTTTCTTTTGTAAAAAATAGTAGAAAAAAGGCGCCGAGACAGGGCAGGGCGCCTTCGAATGAATGCTTGTGTCTGGTTAGACAACTGCTGGTGATTCAGGGATCTCGTAATTCTCGATAGGAGCCCAGCTCCCAAGTTCCTCGACAAATACTTGATTCGCTCTGTCACCTTCAATACCAACCATGACCAAGTGGACCATCTTCTGTTCGGCTTTGTCCACGATTGGTGGATAAGGTTTCTGGTATCTGCGAATACCAATGTATGCAGACTGTGTACTGCCCAACGTAAGTGCAACGGGAACTGATAGTGTCATTATTATTCCTCTCTTCCTTTCGTATTTCTATCACACTCCAATTCTCATTGCAACAAACAACCCCTTTAGTTTGTAGTCTCTTTTCCCTAATCTGTATTGTAACCTTCCTACATCTACGCTATAGCGTAGATGTAGGATTGAGTGTATAATTAAGTATTATGGCAGGAAGAAAAATTTTTAATTATAAAGGAGTAAAGGTCAATAAGTTTGGCGTACCAGTGTTTAGTAATAAAAATAAAACCAAAAGTAAAAGGTTCTACCATCCCTCTTTCGAAAACATTTTTAATGAAAGTAGTCCAAAAAATCTTATAGTTTTGTACGATATTCCAGATAATCTAAAAAAAGAACGAGATTGGTTTCGTCGGCATCTAGTAAAGTTTGGATATGAAATGATACAAAAAAGTGTTTGGGTTGGTCCCTCACCTCTACCTAAGCAGTTTATGGATTATTTAGAGGAGATAAAAATAGGGGATAAATTCAAAACTTTCAAACTTGCTAAATCTTACGATCCTTCAATCTCAGACATGGCGTAGATGAGGCTGAAGGTTAAATTATTCTTAATTATTATTACCCATGCCCCGTAGCGAGCGGGGCTCTGCTACTGGGGTTGCAATTTCTGTGGGGGGGGGTAAAATTGAGTTAATTAACTAATAAATAAAAATATGTCAGAAGAAGGATACAAACCAGAAGATATTAGATCAGGTGAACCAGAAAGTAGAATAAAAGATGTTGAAGAAGCTCAAGAAGAAGCAAATATGTTGAGATTGAAAGTCCAGGATGTAATCCGTGAAAGAATGTCTAAGGATGGCAAGAAGGCATTGGCACTACATCTTTCTACAGAAGACTGGGGTAAATTGTGGGAGCCGACAAAAGGAGATTATGATAAGGCTTTGAAAAACTTGGAAGAACTGATTTCTGCTACCGAGAACGAAACTTTGACTGACCAAGCTAAACTTAAAGTAAAAAAATCACTAAAAATGACTGCAGATATTCTAGGGGAAGGTCTTGAATTACTACTCGAATCAGTATTCGATCCTGATGCATATGGAACAAGGTTTAGTGATAGACCAGACTATCTAGAGTACCAAACTTATAAAGAGAGACTAAAGGATTTGAAGGAAAGGTCTGAAAAACTGGCAGCATAAAATATAAGTTCTCTTAGTAGCCAAAAATAGTCTGGTATTTGAGCTGAACTTCCTTTTGCAAAAGAAAAAGCGCCGGAGTATTCACGACGCTTTTGTGTGGGTCAGTTGACCGTATGAGCTTCAAGGCTTTCAGGAAGGAAGCCCACAGGAGTTTCAAGCTCAGAGACTGGCGTCCATCCGAGATCTCGGACGAAAGCTTTGTCTTTGTTTTCACCAGTTTGGCCGACTGTCTCTACTAGGACCAGTTTTTCGCTTGGTCTGTGAAAGAGTGAAACTGGTGGTTTCAAGATTGTAACACCTGGGAGTCCGGATTTCTTCGTCTCGACGGCGTTTTCGATTATCGCTTCAGCTGTCACTTATCACCTCTGCCATATTTTTATCACACACCCTGATTCGTTGCAACAAACCGTCCTCTCCCAGATTTATTTATCGTAATTAACCATCATATACGCCATGGCGTATATGATGGTTATGGTTTATAATATAGAATATGAATAAAAGAACACGATACTACAAAGGAATAAAAGTAAATGCGTTTGGTATACCATTATTAAGTAATTCAAAAAAAGACAAAAACAAAATCCTGAAAAAGAGAAGAAATCCATATTACCTATCTTTCCAATCAACATTTAAAGATAGTGTACCAAAGAATTTAATTGTTATGTACGATATTCCACACAGTTTAAAAAAGGAGAGGGATTGGTTTCGCAGACACTTAATAAAGTTTGGCTATGAAATGATACAAAAAAGTGTTTGGGTTGGACCTTCGCCACTACCGAAGGAATTTCTGGAGTACCTTAAAGATATAAAAATAGGGGATAAGTTTAAGACTTTCAAGCTTGCCAAGTCTTACGATTCTTCCATATCAGCCATGGCGTAAAGATCGGACAATCTATTTTGAGCAGCTTCTAGGCTTTCCCAGGTGAAGTTTAGCTGACTACGATAGTGACTCTGCAAGGTTAAAACTCTAAAAGCGATTGGATCGAAGCCTCTCTCTACAATGTCCC
>CAYITW010000096.1:0-3232 GCA_964366395.1 uncultured Candidatus Saccharibacteria bacterium | reverse complement strand
TTCATGTATAGGATCCTTTCCTAAATGTTTTTTTATATTTTGTTTATACTTTTGCCCGCCTATATTTCCTTTCGATTCAAGCCGAAAAGTCCTGGTAAGTTTTTCTCTTTCAAAAACCCCAAACCAAATGCTGGTATTGCCTATATTGATAGTCAAAAGCATGGGGAAACTATATCATACAAGCTTTTATTTGGAAAGTATCTGATTGGAGGATGTGTTTGGTGATTGATTGTTGATATACTAATCGTATGGATCCAGAAGAATATAGAAAGAAAATAGAGCGGGATATCTTGGATATTATCGAAGAGAAGTTAAAAAATGGACAAATGGATGCACAGCGTGCCAAAGAAATTGCGCGAATGGTACTTGATAAGCTCCATCCCCCACTCTCTTTAGAACAAATATACGCGGTTGCCCCATCTCTTGACGACAATTTTGCAGAACTTACAAAAGCAGTTCTTCCAATTATGCAAGAGCATCAGGATAAGATAAAAGAATTGGTATCAAAGCACGCAGAAGAGTTGATCAAATCAGGAAAGTTTGATGAAGCTCATGCTATTTTAAAACAAGCAACAAATCCTGTACAATCGTAATATATGCCATCAATTGACGCAGTTGTAGATAGACCACCAGAAGTAGTACAAAAAGCTCCTGAAGCACCAAAGGCTGTAGAAAAGCCAAAAGAGATAGGTCGCGTAGAACAACAAGTAGTTGCTTCTATTGATTCTTCGCGAGATACTTCTAAACCAGATACTCCAGTTCAAGATCCAGACGCTACACTTGCTGAAATTTTAAAAATAAACACAGGGGAACAACCAGGGGCAGAAATGCAAGATAAAAAACCAGAACAAAAAGGTAGCCTACCTAATCTTGCCAGCGCAGAACAGTCATACATCCAGGAGAATCCTAAAATGGCAGGATTGGCTGATCGATATACTGATTCAAGAACCGATGCGGGAGAAGTGCAAAGCGCGATTGATCAATACGTGAGTGGTGTTGGGATTGAGCATGCAACTCCTCCTGAAATTACAGGGAAATCATTTGACCAAGAGGCGCGAAAAGTAATTGGCGAACAGGTGCAGGCCCAAATTGATCGATTATTTGAAAGCGAACAGGGCAGAAAAAATCCAGAAAAACACGCAAGTGTTACGTGGGAAGCACAGCGGTATTTGGATTTAATGTCTCAAGCGCAAGCTGAGGGAGACGTTTCCCAAGATGTGAGTGCCCAAGCAATACTAGCGGTGGTTGAGGGCAATGTGTGGAAACTAGCGTTTCAAGATAGAGTTGCTTCGGAAAATTTACTCGGAGATCATGGTATTCGGCATTTGGTCGATCATAATACCAAGGTTTCGGAAGCTATTGCAGACGAGTTGGTTAAAAATGGTCAGCCTGTTAAAGCAATTGATCGGCTTATCATGCATCAGACAATGGTTGATCATGATTTAGGATACACTACTGCACCAGTTAGGGAAGGGGTAAACGCAGGAAGCTTTAGTGCCGACAGAGGGCATAATGTATTATCTGCCAAAATAGTTAGGCAACGTGCAGAAAGTGATAGTGATCCTCTCAGTCGTGTTTATACCGAAAAACAGATTGCCGTATTACATGAGGCGATTTTGCATCACGATTCATCAACTGTTGATTTACAAATTGGTGAAGCCAGTGATGAGGCAAGAGCAGAGAATATTTATTCAATAATCCATACGGCAGATAATACTCATGCATTCGAGGATAAATTACCAGAGCTATTATACTCCCGCCCAGATACACTGCGAGTTATGCGACTTATGAAAACTGCCGGAGAAATCGGCGATGATGTAGCTTTGGGAGGCTTACAAACACAGCTTGTAGAAGGAATACAAAAAGATGAAAGTATATCTGTTGATGATAGAGACGCGCTTGTCCAAGCAGCTAAATCACTGACAAAAGACAGTTATAAATTTGCAGTAGGGAGAATTTGTGGAAATAAGCCAGAATTTACTCTGGATACATCAGGTAAATTAACCATTGAAGTTACAGAATCTGCAATTCACCAAGAAGCAGTAGGATTATATGGTCAAGAATCATATGACCAACTGCGCAAGTTTGTAGCTGATCTCACTGGCACAGAGAAAAAACAGGTAGATTTAAATCAAGATTCTATTGTTTCACAGAACGGAAAGATGGAAATTCGGCTCAAGCTCGGGGAAGGAAAAGCACAAGAAGCAAGCGATTATCAAAAGCAGATAGAAAGTCTTATTGCAGAGCCAGCTTTTCAAGAATTTATCTTGGGTACGGAGAATCGAGCTGGAGATGGCAGACTATCTGCAGAACAAGCGCTTCTTCAAAAAGTACACGATACTGCTATCGAAGGCTCAGAAGAAAAAGCAACATATGCAACAGGGCTTTCAAGAATTAAAGAACAGCGGTCAGTAAATCTAAGAGAATATATGGCAAAGGGAGGAAAATAATATGGTAGAACAAGATATGCATATTACTGCGATACAAGAGGCATCAGATGGGTTACTTGAAAGTATACCTGAGTTAAAAGATGATACATTACTTCCTAAAGATGATCCGCATAATTTGGCTGCTGGAGTACTTCGTGGTGTGTTTGCGCCTATCGCGGTATACTTAACCGAAGGTGCTCATAATTTTTCAGAACGTGGTACTCATTCACCATCTGCGCTACTTGGAGAAGTCTTAAAAAGAACAGAACTAGAAATTCCTGCAGATCTAGCAGAAGCGGTGCGTGCTAAATACGTGACAGTAGAAGACTCAAGTCAAATAAATTGGAATCACGAAGCAGTAGGAATTAGTCTAGGAGGAGTCGAGCATCCACTGAGCAAACTTAGTCAACATGTAGTAGGTGGGTTATCTCCAGTTGCTAGACAAGCAACCACAGCACTCATGAGTTAATTATATGCCAGCACCTGATGCAATAGCGGAAACGCCAATACAAACTCCTGAAAAACCTATTCCAATGCCCATTGAGGTGAAAAAGCCAGAAGTACCATTGGGGGTTAATGAACAAAGGATCATAAACCGTATGAAACTAAACGGTAATCCAGATGAGGTCTTTCAAGAAATAGTAAATGATAGAGGGAGCAACCAATCATCTGCAGGGATGGATTCTGGAAAAGATATTCGCGTAGATTCGTTAACCCCGGAAGATCCAGACGAATTAAGCGAAATAGAGTCTCCTACATTTGGACCTGAGAAGTCAGTAACTGAAAGATCGGAAGAGCACACG
>CAYITW010000095.1:0-3237 GCA_964366395.1 uncultured Candidatus Saccharibacteria bacterium | reverse complement strand
CAACTATCCGAACTTTCTGATGACGCCCCGACAATTGAGGAGTTTGACAAACTTGAAAAAAGAGTATCAAAACTTGAGAACCAAGCTAAAAATTAACTTCAGCAGGGGTTAGTAATTCGTCTTCGATCAATTTGGGATCAAATAAATTCTTACGACTTCAGTATTGAGAGTATTGGCCGTTTTCTTAATCCCCAACCTATTGTTATTTTAACCAGATGATCTCAAATTTCCAACCTTGATTTGTCATTCAATAGACTTATTCCATTCTCCTGTAAATTCAATGTCTAAATTCCGTTTTTGCAGCTCATCATATATTTGCTTGTTTATTTCACCTGCTCTTTTTTCTTTATCCCTCGTTTCCTTTTCGTTTTCTTCCAGCTCTTTTTCATATTTATCGTAAATGCCATCAGCATCTCCAGTATGCTTTGCTTTTAATACCATAACCCTGTAAAGATTTAGTCTTGTGACATAAAGCCAGAAAAGACTAAATGTTAGATCACTGATCTCTTTATTTTCTTTTCTATCATCATCTTTGTATTTCCACATTTTGTCGTGCCAAAAATCGATATTTTGATCAATTAGAATAAGCTCATTAGTTGTAAAAAGTGGATTTTGTATCTCTAATTGAAGTTTAATTACCCGCAAATGTTTATTAATATTATTCAGGAAATGTTTTACGGGATAAAGAAAGAAAATTACAACCCCCGCTAAAATTAATATAGCTACAATATCCACTTATTAATTTTACTATTGTTTGCATAGCTAACTCAAATTGATTAATTGTAGGTTTGTTAATGAGCCTAAATATTAGTTATTGGTGTTATAATTGCCTCAAATGAGCGGTGTTTTCGGGAATGATGGGTATCTTTATCAAGCAGTTGTCGTTTTGAATCAAACCTTGGATTGGTTGTTAAACAAGAAACTTGATTTCATCCTAATAGAATGTGAGACCTCCAGTTATAGTGTGGATGCGGTGTTTGTAGGAACAGAAGAAAATAAGCCTGTAGCCGATTTCAAGGAAATAAAGGGTGGTATGTTTGATCCCGCAGAATGTATAAAAAATATTGAAAAGTGTATCGGAGAATTTTTGCATACAGACCTACCTTCACCAAAGGAAGTTGGTATTAGCATAATTTATAAAGATAATTCGCAAGTTACCAAAAAAAAGAAAAAACTATTTTCAATGTTTCTGACCAAATTTGGAGGATCGCTAGACCTGTCTTCAAGCAAGCTGCCAGAATTTACTGGCGACGAGTATGAGGTAATGGAGAAATTAGTACAACTTATTGATAAGGCCATACCAAAATTTAACGATGAATATCTCAAAAAGGTAATATATTTGAAAATGCGACACTATTTTGAAATTCGAATTCAAGCAGCTGCAGATAGAGAGAGACAAGGGGCAAGTGGTAATAAGTTTCTTAAAATAAATGTTAAAGATTTGTTGTTGGATGGAGGATTGTCTGAAGTATTGATAAGAGAAAGAAACGATTTATTTGGGAAAAGGGAGGATGTTATCGAACTTTTATTGGGTAATAAAGAGGGAGAAAATGAAATTAATATCGAGACAATTACTGGAGAGGGTTAAAAAATATGAGTGTAAATATAAAGAACAATTTAGATGCTTTTTTGAGTTTTTATTTGAAAAAAAAATCTCCAGAATATATAGCGCTGGAAGATTCCAGATCGCAGGACTCGACCCCAGACGCCTATGTACCTAAAGCTGGTTTATTAATTGAGGTTAAGGGGTTGTATGACAGACAGGAGTTAGAAGTGTCTGCGAGATGGATGGGGGTAATTAATCGTCTGAAGAAAGAGATATTAGGATTGAAAGAGTATAAAAAAATAATAGGGGTTTATATGATAAAAACTCCACAATTTCTTAAAACTCCCACAGAAAAGTTGAAATATAAGGAAGAGGCAAAAAGACTTATAAAGTCAGTATTAAATAATGAGCACTCCGTAAGGATATTTGATTACGATTTTGATATTAAAAAAGTTGAGCAAGGCGGAAGGCAGGTGTTCTTTTCAAATATCGGAAATGTTCGAAGTATCAACGCATCGCATATTGTTCACGATAACTTAAAACGAAAAATAGAACGTTCCAATAAGCAACTTGCTTATGTTGAGACTGGCTGGGAGGTCGAGAAACGTGTGCTTTTGGTAGTGAATAATTATCGTCTATTAACTTTTGATTGGGATTTATATAAAGCATTTAGTTATGAGTATCTGAATTTGCTTAACAACTATGGGAATATAGGTGAGATATGGTTTCAAAATGAATTGAAAGACGGAGGTTTTTCACACACGTTGATATACAAAAAGAGTTTTTTTGAACAATTTGAAAAAGGAAAATTTTTGAATTACAACGCTCAAGATTTAAAACTTTTTTCAAGATGGTTTTCTTCGTTTCGTGAACTTGGTGACGATAAAAGTATTAAGCTCCTTCGTGCCTTGAAAATTTTTTTAAAGGAACACCAACCTTATGAAGTGTTCCCAGAGACTGAAAACAGAATAGAAATGGTTAGATTTGGTGAATGGCTTGTTGATCAGGATAAAGCTGAGGTTGCGATTTGGCTGGTAGGTCAGTTTTTAAATGATCCCGACCCTATTGATCCTCCAAATATTAAGGATAAATACGGGTTTGAATTGCACGAAAGAATCAGGGATGAAGATCGTTCAAATGACCCTCACACAATTACTTCCGTAAAAGGACATTTGGCTTGGGTTGTCCAAAAATTAGCGTTGAAAAAGGAAACACTTGAGGTTGCGTATTACTATACGAGCAAAGTACTTCGAGAAACAAACCACTTTTATTTAATCCTCCAGTGGATTTATCCTTTGGTTGAAATTTCCAACAGGCGTTTTTGGCTCAAGGAAATAAATAAAAAACTATATGTTGATTTTAGAAATCTGTGTTTTGAGTTGCTTGATAAGTATTCAAAGTATCCAAGCATAGCTAAATTACTTGTTAATGTTTTTTACCACTATCGTGATTTAACAACAGATGAAGCTGTTCTGGTTGTTAGAAAGCTAGAAAGATCTGATGATTTTGAAGCCCTTCTTTTATATTTTTCTTTGTTTAGACCAAGGCACTTCAAAGAAAATAAGTACTCTCTAAGTGTAAGAAAATACAATCCAAAGCCACTTAGAAAGATATTAGAGAAGGTCGTTAAAAGCACATCACAAAATTATGAAAACCTTCGTTCTGGATTAGCTTGGAACAGGTGGAAAATA
>CAYITW010000094.1:0-3256 GCA_964366395.1 uncultured Candidatus Saccharibacteria bacterium | reverse complement strand
ACGAGATCGTTTCACGTGACTGGAGTTCAGACGTGTGCTCTTCCGATCTGTAGTTTATTAAATGGGAGAATTGTCCCAGCCACTTTTCACGCCACAGATAAAGTTGAAGAAGCTGATTTAGGAAAAAGAACTGTTAAGTTTTTATACCAAAACAAGGGAGAATATTGGTTCTGTGAGGAAAAAGACCCAAGTAAAAGATTCCAAATTGAATCTGGGTTACTTGGTGAACCAAAAAAGTTTCTCAAAGGAAATACACTAGTGGACATAATTACTTTTTCCGAAGATGAAGATGAGGAACCAAGAATTATAGGTATTCGCTTGCCAATTAAAGTTGAGCTGAAAGTTACCGATGCTCCCCCATCTATAAAAGGAAATACTGCTTCAGGTGGTGGCAAACAAGCAACACTTGAAACCGGGGCGATAGTTAGTGTGCCATTTTTTGTGAATATAGGAGATGTTATACGAGTCAATACTGAAACTGGAGAATATACAGAAAGAGTTTAGAAGAAATTAAAAAATCTCCGACATTGTCGGAGATTTTTTAATTACCTAGAGACGTATGGTTAAACCTTTGGTCGCCCGGTCTCCTTATCGGGAGACATAGGGAAGTAGCCCCAAAAATCTTGCACGCTTAACAGCTAAAGCAAGTTGTCTCTGACTCTTCGAAGAAACTCCTGAACGCTTTTTTGACATAAGGCGCGCGTGCGGGGTCAAAAACTTCTTCAAGATTTCTAAATCTTTATAATCAATATACTTAATATTATTTTGTGAAAAATAGCACTGTTTTTTCATGATAGATTTTATTAGCGAACGTTAGTGAGATTTTTAAAATCATCACCCTGTTAAATACAGCTTACTTTCGGTATATGTTTAAATTACTTATTTATAACAACTCAACTACTCTACTCTGTTTCCTTAATTTTTTCAAGCTGTCCCGATTACTATCGGGATTTAACAGGGTTAAGGTTTGGCAACTATATTTTACCTTGCTAGTTAAAATATAGGCCAACTCACTTAAAACGGTATATCTTCCGGATTTGCGTCTTCAGATGGATATTCGATAACTTCTCCTGCATCGGAAGCCTCTTTTGTTGGAGATGGTGCTCCTCCACCTCCCCCACTTCCCTTGGGACCAAATTGTACGCGGTCAGCAACAATTTCTGTGCGATATTTTTTTTCCCCAGTTCCTTTGTCATCCCAACTTCTTGTCTGGATTCTTCCTTCAACTAAAACAGATTGTCCTTTTTTCAAATACTGAGCGGAGGTTTCTGCTTGGCGACCAAATACAACAATATTATGATAATCAACTGACTCTTGTTTTGCACCAGATGCATCTTTCCAAACACGATTGGTTGCCAAAGAAAATGTTGCAACTTTTGAACCGGAAGGAAGAGATTTTAATTCTGGATCTCTAGTTAAATTTCCTACAATGAGAGCTTTATTTAAATACATATTGGTAGTTTTTAGTTGATAGTTATTAGTTTATAGAAAAGATTTTTATTCAGCAACTAAAGCTGCAACTGTTTTTTCCATATCTTCATCACTCATAAGAGGATTCTTTTCAGAGCGCACTCCTCCCTTACCACTAGAACGTCTCCCTGAAGACATAGTATTTTCGCGAGCTGTTTTTATTAAAAGAAAACGAATTACTGATTCATTGCTATTAAATAGTTTATTTATTTTTTCAACTTTATCTTTAGAAATGTCGAATTTAATCCACCCAAAATAAGCATTATTAAAAACTTCTTTTTTGTGGTCTATCATTTTCTCCATTATATAGGCTAAATCTCTTAGCTTGGGAGATTCTTCAGAAATTATTTCCCCGCCATCTTTTTTAATAGCTACCTTAGTTTTTTCTATCATCTCTCCAACTTTTTCATCAGACAAAAGAGACGTAACGAGATAACCTACTTCGTAGATTTCTGGAACTCCATCATTAATTTCTTCACTTTTTACCATAAGGGGCATACTATCAGAGCGAGCTCTATTAGTCAAAAAGTTCTTGTAAATTAAAGGAGGACAATGTGTTTTTTAATATTGTCTCTGCCACAAATTCCTCTTCTTCCCCTCTAATTTTGGCAATTCTTTTAACTACTTCCTTAACGTAAATAGGGTCATTGCGCTTCCCACGATACGGCACGGGTGTTGCATATGGAGCATCAGTTTCAATCATTACACTTGATAATGGTAGAAATTTTACAACTTCATCGTAATCATTAGTAAATGTTATTACCCCAGTAAATGACATAGAGAATCCTAAGTCCAAAAATTTTTGTGCAATTTCCATACTCCCTGAAAAAAAATGAATATTCCCTCGCAATTTTTCTTTATGATAATTTTTATATGAGAAAAGAATTTCTATTATATCTAAATATGCATCCATACTCCCCAAACTAGGTCTTCCGTGTATCATAAGTGGTTTATCAACTAAAAGGGCAAGTTCGATTTGGGAAATAAATATTTCTCTCTGTCTTTTTTTTTCTTCATCATCCGCTCCCCTAAAATAGTCCAAACCACACTCGCCAATCGCAACAACACGATTATTTTTGGCAAGAGATAAATATTCTTCTTGATTCCACCCTTCTTTTGTATCAGTTGGGTGAAGCCCAACTGTTGCAAAAACAAGTTTTTCTTTTTCTGATAATGCGAGAGCTTCGCGAGAATTATTAATGTGAGTACCCACTGTAATTGTGGCGACTCCCACCTCTTTCATTCTTGCCACAATCTCCTCTTGGTCTTCATAAAACTCCCCATCATGGATATGAGAGTGAATATCTATATATTTTATATTCATTATATTTCTATTCTTGGGAAGAGGGGTTTTTCTGGCATTTCGTTTTTTCTAATTAAATCCCCTATTCTCTTTGCCGTATCAGGTAAAAAGGGTTGTAAGCTAGCTGATATTTGCGCAAGTCCTCCACCAAGGGATTTAATTATAGTTATAGCTTTTTCTCTGTCACTTTTTATAAGTTTAAATGGCACTTCATCTTGAATTCTTTTATCCAAATCAGAAATAAATTTCCAAATACCATCTATGGTTGATTGTATTTGAAATTTATTAAGTTCTGAAATACCTATATCTTCAAATTTACTTTTTGAAATATCAATATTATTACTTGTTACCATTTTCATAATTCTAGAAACTAAATTCCCTAGTCCGTCAGCAAGATTAGAATTGTACGCCTCAACAAATTTTTTCTCACTAAAATCACCGTCTTCAAACGGGGAAATTTCACGGGCAAAATAATATCTAAAG
>CAYITW010000093.1:0-3358 GCA_964366395.1 uncultured Candidatus Saccharibacteria bacterium | reverse complement strand
TCTTCACAACCAGAATTTCCTCCAGGCACTCTTTTTTCTTCGAAAGATTCTCTCGGTGTATAAATAGGCTCCTCAGAAATATAACTAATCGTAGTGGCGTCCAGACTCTCTGCATAACCAATCACAGAGGTATTATCGTTACTCATGGCCCTATACAGAATCCGGGTGACCCCTCCAACATCAATAGCTGCTGGGTTAAATATAGCTTTTCTTTCCCATGGTTTATCTTTGCGTGGCTTCATTAACGCTCCTTCGCCGATACGATGAAACCCTATTTCTCTATATGGAAACATCATAGAATCCAGAAGAGAATCTAAATCAACACTGGCAGTGGCAATAGTAGTATCAGTTGCTCCGTAGTATATGACCAACTTATTATTATGTACCAATGCTCCACTTGGAAATATTGTGTTTGGAACAGTACCATATTTTTCATAGGCCTCCTCTGGCGTAAGAAGTGCTCCACGTGTTTTGCCGACAACTTTCATTGGGTCGCCTAAATCAAGTAGAACGGCTTCAATACCAAATATTTTTTCTGAAGATTGATATTTCTGAACATTTGAGTAAACAATGAGCCAACCATCTTTAGTTTTTATTGGACAAGAACCTATTTCCAAATGCTCACCTTCAAACTTTGGTATGCTTAGTGTGTATTTGTCTAGTTCTGAATACCATTTTTCCCAATATTTAGTTGACCAAATCTCTTCTAATTCAGAAAATTCGGCTATAGCGATATGAGAAGGTGGAATATCTGTATTGGCGGTAAGAATTGCGATATATTTTCCATTTATTTTTTCTGGAAAAAGTGTCATGGCTTTAGCGTTAAAAGGAGTTACAAGATGCTTCTCGGAAATAGTTTTTAAATCTTTACTTATTGCCAAACCAACTTTTATACCTGAAACTTCAAATGGGAAAGATGATAAAGCGGTGTAAAAAATAAAATAGTTGCCCTCAATTTTGGTTACCCTTGGATCCTCACAACCAAATTTTTCCCATGGATATTCTGGTGTAATAAATACTTCCCTCTTTTTAAAACTAAAACCATCTCGACTTTCAGCTTTACCCACAACCGACAACGAGAAAGAGTTATTTTCAAATCTTTCAGGTATTGATTGTGCTCTATATAACAAATGTATTTGTTCTCCAACTTTTATAGGATTACCATTAAACACAGCAAAACTTTCAAAATAATTATTTGTTTGAGGTGAAAGTATTGGGTTATTTTTTGATTTTTTGACGACAAACATAATTTTACTACAATCTAGTGGAAACTTTCTTGAGTTCGTAGGAGCTTGGATTACCAGTTTGTAGGTAGTGTAAAAATTCTTTAACTGGTGTTGAAGCGATACAAATCACCCTGTCTCCTCCTCCATAATAAATCCGAAGTTCCTCATCTTTTATTACGGCTCCAGAAGCATATATAACTCCTGGCTTGCCCGTGTTCTCATAATGCATTTCTGGGTAAAGTATCGGGTGTTCACTTCTGTATAAAATTTTAGTTGGGTTGTTTAAATCTAAAATCATTGCGCCCAACTTATACTTATTTGGCTCTTGTTTATCTTGCGCGTGGTAAAAAAGAAGCCAACCTAAATCTGTTTTTATTGGTGGAGGTCCAGCCCCTCGCATTCTGTTGTCCCAATGTGTCTCTCTTCCACCAGAAGGTGGCTTACTTTTAATGCATTTTGAATCATCGGTGTCGTCAAAACTATCCAAGTAATCCACTAAAATATTGGGAGAGACCCCGTGCAACACAGCGAACTTACCATTTATTTTTTCTGGAAATAGTACCCAGTTCTTGTGCACCTCTCCTTTGGGAGAAATTAATGTGGGCTTTTTCCACTTCCATTTTCCACTTTTAAAATCAGTTACACTTATTGAAGTAACTGCCATCCTTACCGAACCCCAACCCTCAAAAGCGACGTAAGTCATGTAAATATTTCCATCTATTTTTACAACCCTGGGGTCCTCTGACCCGCCCCAACCACCTCCCGAAGTATAAAAAGCGGGATGAAAACCGATTGGGCCACTTGCTGTTTTTATTAAAGGCATCCCCACTCCTGGATATGGTTCAAATACTGGATGGGATAATCTTTTGTTAAAATGCATTCCGTCTTTGCTATGTGCATAACCTATTCTTGATATTCCATCATCACCCAGTGCTCGATAAAACATATGGAGACCATCCTCGTCTTGAAATACTGCAGGATTAAACGTTCCTAATACTTCCCAACCATGCTCTATTCTTGGTTCAATGATAGGATTCTCATCAAATTTTTCAAGAATATTGTACTGGTAAATTTCTGTATTTTTAAATAAAGACGGAAAGGTAGATAATACTAGTTCCCCACTTAAAGTCGTCCAGTAAACTTGAAAAGTTCCTTGAAAATAGACAAAGCCAGCTGAGGCAATTTTATCTTTTTTTCCTTCTAACTCGACAACACCCTGCCAAAGTGGCGCTTCTGATCTCCACACAATTCGTCTTGGGTCGTTATTATCAAATAGAATCCCGCCGATTTGAATTAAGGTCTGTAATCCTTTTTTAACTGAGGCATCATATATAACGAGCAAACCCTCTTTTGTATCCAAGGACCCAATGATAGAGATGTGCTCACTATCAAACATTCCTAATCTAGATGTGAAAAGTAAAGTATGCCCTTCTTTCCAAGAAACTAATGTTCTTGTCTGCTGACTCTTGGCAAAAAGACCATCTTTATAAAGAATAAAAAGGTCTAGTAGTTTATCGTAGACGACCGTCGCGTGGTTGGAATCTCCTCTAGTGATTTGTGATTTAACTATCCAACTATTTAAATCTCTCGACTTGGCTATAACAAAAAAATCCTTATCTCTTGTTTTCCCTTGTCTGATGTAGGTCATTATAAAACCTGTTGGTGTAGATGATAGTGAAAAATTTATACATTCGTCTATTTTTTCTTTTTTTCTTCCTGTTATAGAGATATCTACCTTTTTTTTATCTGAAGAAAAATTTAAACCATCTGTACTCCATGATAAAAAAAGACTGTTACCTGTTTTCTTTAGAGTCTTTTCCAACATGCATATACCACCATTTACTGAAACGGTTGCTAGGGGAATGCCGGTGGGTTTATTAAGTTTTGTTGGTCTAAGCTTTTTTTTCTTCATTTACCCTATTGTATTTATCTTCAATCCTAACAATGTCATTTTCATCAAAAAACCCTTGTGATATTTCTAAAACAGTAACATCATCATTTGGTGCAGAAATACGATGATGCATTTTGGGTGTAATTATAAATTCATCCCCTTCTTTTGGATTTTCCGTTTTATCACCTATTACTATCGTTGGATTACCTTTTATTATTTTCCAAAACTCTTGTCTATGGGT
>CAYITW010000092.1:0-3397 GCA_964366395.1 uncultured Candidatus Saccharibacteria bacterium | reverse complement strand
GCCCTTGCAGTCTTTGATCCTTCAATTTTACTTTGAAAATATTCCTGCGTTTCTTTATCCACAAAATAAACGTAGCATCCTTTTGAGCCACGCGTCATAAGCGTTCTATATGTATTTTTAATAATCGCATCCAAACGTTTTAGGGTTCCGTCTGAATCTACATTCATCATTTCTCTCCACCCATAAATTGACCTGTCGGTGCTAGCTCTTGCTTCTGGAACGGTTATAATCTTTCCATTTCGGACAATAAAATCTGGCCCAACAATTACACCCACATAATCAACCTCTAAACCCTGACAAGTATGAATGCAACCAACTTCAGTAACAGAGTCGGGCTGAATAATCCATGCCTGTCCATCCTTATCTAAATTCCAAGTTGCCCCATAGTCACCGATCTTAATATCTTTAAGTTCTGGATTTTTCTTGCTTATCCACTTCCAACAATATCCAGCAACCATGCGAGCCTTGTTTTTTAATTTATTCTTTTCACGAATCTCTTCGTGTAGTTTTTTAGGGTCGTCAAAAATTCTGAAATCGTAATCCTGATCATCAAGAAAATCATTCGCCGTTTCGTGTATCTGAAGAGCGTTGTCAAGCCAGGCAAGGTAACCATCTGAACCATTACATCGAAACTGTGATTCAAGCTCTAGCTCCATAACACTAGCACCTAACTCTTTTGCATATTTTCTTATCTCTTCTTTATCTCCTATGTCTTTAAGTGTTACTTTTTGATCTTCATCAATGAAAAATATACTAAACTTCGAAGAGTTTATGATTTCCTTTACTTGATTCTCTCCTAGGTGGCTAAACATGCCAGATTTTGCATTTAGTCTATGTGCCTCATCTACGATTAAAACATCGTGGTGATTTGGATCTAGTTTATGAAATGACCCGGAGCCACTAAACATATTAGAAATATGCGACTTCTTAAAAGACCTAGTGAGTTTTTGTTCATATACCTCGCGTGGCGCTGAATTACGAGTAACATAGTGGGCTACAAGCTGTCTTTTAGTTAGTTCTACTAATAAATTAATCGCAACAACAGTTTTTCCCGTTCCAGGCCCGCCCTGAACAATAAGCACATTCTTATTAGTTTCTGATGATTCTCGCGCAAGTTTTAAAGCCGTCTCAAAAACTATTTTTTGATCATCAATCATTACAAATTCATCATTACCAGAAAGCATTGAGACTAATTGATCAGCAAGATTTTTCGATGGACGAATCTTCCCATGATCAATCCGATACATAATCTGGTTTTTATCACCATATTTTACATGTTCCTTTATAAAATCTCGTAACCTGAGCGCATCATCTCTTAAAAATAATGGGGCCTGATCAATATATCCTTTATAGAAATCATTCGAAATAACATCATCTTTTTCATAGTTATGAAGATATGCACAAGGGAAAAGCCGAATTCTCTCTTCTTCTACTGTTTGATTATAATCTTCCAGAAGTTTTTTATACGACCATGCCTGATATGACGGGTGGGGAGTTTCTTGATTCCCATGCTTAAAGCGCGTGATTACAATTGCATCCTTTTCCGTTATTTCTGCTTTTTGCCATTGTTTAAGCTCAATAATTATCACTGACTCTTCCTTCTCTGGGGTGAGGCCCGTAATGATGAAATCAATTCTTTTCGAAGACTGTGGAATATGATATTCGATAGAGACACCGGAGTCGCTAGGGATAGAGTCATCGTTTAAAACACGGTCCATAAACTGAAGGGAATTTGTCCATGAGTTGATCTCGGCAACCCCGGTACCCTTACCAGTAGTATCCCGATATTTATCAAGAATAATCTGACCAATATTATTAGACATGATATCATCTTGAAATATAGATTTTGTCGCAGAATAAACAATCATGGAATTCCTAAAGTAACAATTGTTGCCTAAAACTAAAATGTTCCGATTTAGATATAATAATATGATCTCTGATCCCAATATCTAGAATTCTTCCAGTTTCAACAAGGCGCTTTGTTATCTCTCTGTCTTCGGCTGAAGGTTCGACGACCCCAGAAGGATGATTATGAGCAACAATAATACTAGCCGCACGAAGAGCTACAGCTGGCTCAAAAACTTCACGGGGATGAACAAGGGCTGCATTAAGAGTGCCAACAGAGATAGTTCGACTTTCAATTAAGCGGTCTTGCGCATCTAGGTAGCAAGCGATGAAATGTTCTTCTTTTTCACGCCCTATCGCCTTTTGTAAATAATTCGCAATAGCTTGTGAAGAGTTTAATTCTAGTTTTTCAGGAATATACTCTTTGGCTAAGCGCTCTGCAACAGCTTGAAAGAGCTTTATTCCGAAAGCATTGGCTGGACCAATACCCTTAATTCTCTGTAGCTCCTCAAAGGTAGCGTCAAGAACTCCACGCAATCCATCAAAGTCCTCGATTGCTTCTTTTGCCATTGGTTTGCAATCTTTCATCGGTGTGCCTAGAGTTAAAAGTAACTCTACGATCTCATAATCATGAAACCCAGACAAGCCTGACTGCAAAAATCGATCTCGAAGCCGTTTTCTGTGCCCAGCCCCTTTATGTTGCATCTTTTGCCGTTCATCTTTTTTTAGTTCCCTAATTTCCATAACTTATCTATAACTTAGTATATTTAGTAGCATTGCCCTTCGCTTTTTCTACGGGATATTTTTTATTTGATTTGTCTATCTTATCCAAGACCAGAGATGCAATATCCATATTTGTTGAGTTTGCAAAATTGATGCAAAAAATAATTACATCGGCCAATTCTTCGCCGACTTCAGTTCTGAATTCTTTATCTTCTTTTAGTTTTTTAATTACATCTTTTTTATCTTTCCAAAGAAAATGTTCCTGAAGCTCGCCTGCTTCAATAGATATGGCCTCTGCTAAATTTTTAGGGTCATGAAACTGAGCCCAATCTCTGGCATCCCTAAACTTAATTAAAGCGTCCTTTAGTTTTTGTATGTTTGTATTTTTGTCTGAGACCATAATCACCCAATCTTCCCATTTTCTGCCCATCATTTCAAGCGAACCCTTTCTGTGTTGTTTTCGAAACCATTGCGGAGGGATAGTGCCAAACAAAGCTTTATAAACCGACAGGAAAGCCGGAACTGACTGAAGCCTGAAAAGTATAAAAATAAACGGCTCATACATATGAGCCGTTTATTTTTATCTAGTTTTCAGAGGAGAAGGAATTCCGGAAGGCTTCCGGAGCGTTTTGAAGCTATTGTTTGTCTAGCCCGGAGCACCGGTTGAGAAAGCGATACGGAAAGTGTGAGCGACTATTCGTTCATTTCACTGCCAAACCCTGTCCCCGCCGGAATAAGTCTTCCAATGATGACATTTTCCTTGAGACCTCTTAAGTAATCTTCTTTTCCAAGGATGGCGCTATCAATGAGGACTCTGGCTGTTTCCTGG
>CAYITW010000091.1:0-3427 GCA_964366395.1 uncultured Candidatus Saccharibacteria bacterium | reverse complement strand
ATGGAAAATGCTTGATTTGTAGCTACATCAATATAGTCCACTTTATCCTTAGAAATAGTAGAAGGGTTACCTTCAATACGAACTTCAACATCGGGAACCGTGATTGACCCTTCACTGTCAACTGGAGTAGCAGCGTGTGCAATTGCGTAACCCTCTTCCTCCGAAGCGTTAAGATATTGAATCTCTCCTGTGACTTTTCCGTTTTTTACTTTTGCATATGGAGTTTCAATCATTCCAAAACTGTTTATCTTTGCATAAATCGCAAGACGCAATACAAGACCAATGTTTGGACCTTCTGGAGTGTGTATCGGACAAAGTCTTCCGTAGTGAGATGTGTGAACATCACGTACTTCAAATCCTGCTCTGGTACGATTAAGTCCTCCAGGACCAAGAGCAGAAAGTGTTCGCAAATGTTCAATCTCAGCCAAAGGGTTTTCCTGAGTCATGAACTGTGATAACTGGTTTGTTGTAAAAAATTCTTTTATTCGTGCTTGAAGTGGTTTTGGAGAGATAAACTGAACAGGAAGAGTAACGTCGGTATCTATAGTAGACATTCTGTTCTGGATATTTCTCTTAATTTGAGCCATACCTGTTCGAATTTTTTGCTGAAAAAGCTCGCCGACGAATCGAACTCGTCTTGAACCTAGGTGGTCAATATCGTCAGGTTGAGCGTGAGGAGTGTTGTTGAGAAGCGCTATGTTCGAAATAATTGTTACAACATCATCCAAAGAAATAGTTTTTCTTTTGAGCTCCTTATCATCCATTTTTTTATTGAAACGTTTGTTGAATCTATGACGACCAACTGGTGAAAGGTCATATCTTTCACTATCAAATATAGACGATACGAATTCACGAGCATTTTCTGCAGTTGCCAAATCCCCATCTCGAAGTTTTTTGTGAATTTCAATAAACGCCTCGTCGACTGTTTTACCGTGGTCCTTCAAAAGTGTTTTTTCTATGGAAGTTAGTCCGAACTTATCGCTAACAAAAAGTTTTTTTATAGCTTCATCATCCTTAGCACCAAGAACACGGAGTAAGGTTGTAACTGCAAATTTTCTTTTTCTGTCAATTCTAACAAAAATCACTCCATCCATATCAGACTCAATCTCTACCCATGCACCTCTAGAAGGTATAATCTTGGCTCCAAAAAGCTGGCGACCTTTGGTGTCAGAAGACGTAAAAAACACACCGTAAGAACGGGCTAGTTGAGGGACAATCACTCTCTCAATACCAGAAATTATGAAAGTTCCGTGTGAAGTCATCAAAGGAAAATCAGCCATGAAAATCTCCTGCTCCTTCTCAGTTCCAAGAATATGATTCTTTAGCTTAACTTTAACTTTAAGAGGCGCCTCGTAAGACAGTTTGTTATCTTTTGCGTAGTACTCATCGTATTTAGCTGTAGTTAACTCGAAACCAGTAAAATCCAGTGTGAATTTTTTTTCTGAATAATCCTTAATAGATGAAAACTCATCAAAAACCTCTTTAAGACCTTTTTCTACAAGCCACTTGAAAGAATCAAGTTGTGGTTCAACAAAATTTGGAGTTGGGACAAGAGGTTTTTTGAACCGACTAAAAAACTTCTGTGGCCCGACAGTTGTAATATTCATAAATAAAAATGTTTGTACTTAAAAACTTAATAAAAATGAACGCAAACAAAAGAAAGCCCTTCCCCCTCCAGGGCTTACTTTTTTACTTTAAAATTTGTTAACTATTTAAAAACAAAATAGTGAGAACCAGTTAGCCTTGTAATTCCCATCACTTCCTTGCCCCAAAACTCAATCATGTGAAGTAAAGATTAGTATAGTCAAGTAGGTATATTTTGTCAAGGATTATGTCAATCTACTTATCCACAGTAGATAATAGCCATATTTATAAGCCTATAATCTCGAAAACCTTCAATTTTGAAGTAGCACCTCTTTTAAGCACGATCGCTGAAGTCATTACAGAAAAATTTTTTGCTAGTAACTTTATAACTGCATTATTTGCCCTGCCTTGAGTCGGAGGTTCTTTAACCGATACTAAATAGTACTCATTTTCCCTGTCTCCCTTGCTCCAAAGTTTAAGCGGGGGTGGCGTAATTTTGTTTTCCTTTGCACCCGCTTTTACTTTAACAAAGACTTTCATTTAATAGATAGACGGATTCATATAATAAATAATCGATGCAATAATGACTACAGATATTATTCCGGAAGCAGAATTTATCAGAACCAACTTCCATGACTTCCTTTCCCAAATAGCTGCGTTGGCGTAAATTGGAAAACCAAAGCCAAGCCAGATAATAAGCATTATCTTAAGAAACTCACTAAAAGAAAGTGTGAGTATTTGAGGAAAAATATAATAAACAACACTTGCCGTTATTATTGTAGTAATAAAATTCAAAATCAAAGGTTTTGTCATGCCCATTTCTTTTGCTTTATTTTGTTCCTCGGGAGTCATTTTATCTGCTGTAAAACCCATAAGTCTTGCCCAAGTTTTTCCAAAAATAACAGTAAACCATAATGCCCCAAACGCAAATAAAGCCACTGCCCCTACTAGTATTGATAACATTGTATTTTTAAAATTATTATAATACTTAATTATAACATTATCTTGCTCCTACTTTCCAATTTTCTATTCTCAAAATCTCTAGTTTCTTTTTAGCTCCTCCTCTGTTATAACCACCAACACTACCATTTGAGCGAATAACTCTGTGACACGGGATTTTTGGGTCAAAGTTTTTCTTCATTATGTTCCCCACAGCTCTAGAGGCATTTGGGCTACCAGCCAGACTAGCTACTTGTTTATAAGTTAAAACTTTTCCTTTCGGTATTTTCCTGACTATATCTCTTACCCTATCAGCAAATTTTCTCATTATTTTTCTAAAGTAAATGATAACTTTACCACATCATCCTCAAAAACTTCCTCTTTTTTACGTATTTGTTTTTTGATAGACAATAAGTATGTCTCCGACTCTTTGTGTGGGAAGAGAGCTGTCACCCAAGAACTTTTACCTAGAGTTACTTTAATCCTAACAAACCCAGCCCCATACGGTCGACCAACCTTTTTAACCTTTCTCGCTAGCTCTTTTGGTAAGTTCACAAAATGCCACCCACCAACCCCCGGCCAAACCCAAACCCGTGCTTTAAAACTAAACTTTTTCATTTATTCTGCGTCGAAAGTTTCTCTTGTTAAATCTATAAACTTGTTTTTTGTATCTGGAGTTTTTTCGTAATGCATTGATATTATTTTACCAATTTTTTTAAATTTCTTAGCAAAGTTGAAAGCCTCTTCTGGAACAAATGTATAAAAAGTACCAACTGGCAAAAGTGCAAAATCCACTTCAAGATTTGTAACGTCCAAACCTGACTCGTAAAACATATCCCCAGCAAAATATATTATCTTTCCATCACATTCGATTAAAAACCCAAAATTTTCAAGAAGTGGAACA
>CAYITW010000090.1:0-3469 GCA_964366395.1 uncultured Candidatus Saccharibacteria bacterium | reverse complement strand
TCTGAGTTATCATCACGACTTTGGTAAATGCCGACTCTATTGCGCTACGTTCTACCTCTCAAGTTCCACACGCTGTGGCTGTCAACGGTCAGGTGCACGGAACAGAAACAGTGACTTGGCAAAACAAAACCATAGACACAAATTTTCTTGGAACAGATTCAGGTTACGAAAAAGGTGTAGATTTTACAATGCGAGAAGGTCAGTTTATGAGTGAAGCTAGTATAACGGGTGGTGCAAATGTAGTTGTTCTGGGCTCAACTGTTGCAGACCTACTTTTCAAAGATGCTGGAGTAGACCCAGTTGGGCAGGTCATAAAAGTAAAAAGTGCAGCATCTTCAAACTCAACCAATGGCAGTCTTGGCATACCCTTGAGGGTGTCAGGAGTTATTGACTCGCGAGGCAGTGCCTTTTTTCAAGATCAAGATGACCAGATATTCTTGCCTCTCAGTATTGGCCAAACTCAACTTCTTGGAATACGCCACTTACAAATGATTGGGATAAAAGTAGACTCAGCAGACAATGTTGAGCAGACTATAGCTGATATCACTACTGTTTTGAAACAACGCCACCACATCCTAAGTGATGATGATATTGATTTTACTGTGCGTAACCAGGCAACTGCTGTTGGGATTTTGACCACAATCACGAACGCCTTAAGTCTTTTCCTCACTTCGATGGCTGCCATTGCTTTGATAGTTGGAGGAATAGGAATTTTAAACATAATGCTTGTAACTGTCGCAGAAAGGACTCGAGAGATTGGTCTACGAAAAGCGGTTGGAGCGACGAACAGAGTCATAATGAAGCAATTTTTACTTGAAGCTGGAACACTCACCTCAATCGGTGGTGTTATTGGAATCATAGTGGGAATAATAATGTCTTACCTTATGGCGATGCTTATGCAATACATGGGCTTTGATTGGGATTTTGTTATTTCGATAATGTCAATTGTTTTAGCAATTGGAGTTTCAATTTTGACAGGAGTTATTTTTGGACTCTATCCGTCTTTTAAAGCATCAAAACTTGACCCGATTGATGCGCTAAGATACGAATAAAATTTATGAAACTAATCAAACAATCCCTTAAGGCTCTCTCTGCAAATAAAGGTCGCACTCTTCTAACCATGCTTGGAATTGTAATTGGGATTGGTACTGTCGTGTTGGTGCTTTCAGCTGGAGCAGGGTTTCGTTCTCTAATAGATTCTCAAGTTGCAACACTCGGGAGTAACACGATGTTTATCCAAGTGCGTATTCCGCCAACTACCAAAAACCGTAACGCCAATGCACAAGGTCCAGGAGCAGCTTTCTCTGGTGTTACTATCACTAGTTTCAAGCAGAGAGATTTGGACGACATTAAAAAACTCCAAAATGTTGTGGGTGCCTACGGCATTGTCACAGGGCAAGCTCCAGCAAGCTATAGAGCCAACAAAAAAACAGCCATTTATTATGGTGCATCGGCGGAACGGTTTAGTATTGATAAAACTAAACTTTCTTCTGGAAGATTTTATACACAAAGTGAGGACAACAGTGGAGCACAGGTTGTTATTTTAGGAAGTAAAATTGCGGATGATCTTTTTGGTCAAGACGAGCCTGTCGGTAAACTACTTCGGATTGGAACAATGAACTTTCAAGTCATTGGTGTTTACGAACCCCAAGGGGCAATAGGGGAGAATGATAACTTACTTTTTATACCACTTATCACAGCACAAAAAAAATTGCTCGGGATAGACTATCTTTCGGTGGGAGTCGTCGCTTTGCAAAATATAAACCAAGGCGAAGCTACGGCCGAGCAAATAAAAATTCTGATGCGAAACAATCATTCTATAACAAACCCAGATAAAGACGATTTTACTGTGCAGACTCAAGCTCAAGCACTAGAAACTTTCAACACTATTTTTGATGGAGTGACTTATTTACTTGTGGCTATCGCGGCTATTTCTCTAATCGTTGGTGGTGTAGGCATTATGAATATTATGTATGTGGTAGTAACAGAGAGAACAGCTGAAATCGGTTTGAAAAAAGCAATCGGTGCAAAAGAGTCGGATATTTTAAAAGAGTTTTTAATGGAAGCGATTATGGTTACAGTTCTTGGTGGTGTTATTGGTATCGCTTTTGGTTCACTTCTGGGATTTATTGTTTCACTAATTGCAAAGTCGGCAAATTTAGATTGGACTTTTTCTGTGCCAGTTTACGCAATGGTTTTGGCTTTCGGAGTTTCTGGAGCGATTGGAATTTTCTTTGGAGTGTTCCCGGCACGCACAGCATCGAAAATGGACCCGATCGAAGCTTTACGCTACGAGTAGTAGGCTTCCAAATCTGGCGAACTCCTCGTTCCCAATTTTCAAATGCTCGTCACCTTACTAGTTGTAAGGCTCCTCGCTTTTTCAAATTCTCACATCGGATTTCATCCAGATTTTGAAGCCTATAAATTCAATACTATAATTGACAAAATAGGATATTTAGTATATAATTACAAGCGGAGGTCAGTGAATGAACGAGTTGCAGGTAAGAGCGATTATCGCCGGAATCGGTTTTGGAGTCTGGCCGATTCTGATGAACAGAAGCGGCCTGAACGGCAATATGATGGCTGCAGTATACGGGATCGTCTGTCTCACGTTCATCATGCCGTTTGCTCTGCGACAAGGAATGATTGTGAATCAGTTGGCAGGTGCTAACTGGTGGATGATTATTCCTGCTGGAGTCATCGGGACAGCTGGCCTGCTCTCATTCAATGGGGGTTTGGCAAAAGCCACTCCGCAGACTGTCGGTACGTTCTTTGTGATGATGATTCTGGTTCAGATTGCCACTCCGGCAATCTACCACATCATGAAGAATGGCATCACTACTTACAAACTTGTTGGGTTTGGATTCGCTGCAGTAGCAGCGTACTTCCTCAACAAGTAGCACACTTAAGGAAAGGCACATTCGCTTTCCGAGGGTGTGCTTTTTCTATTATTTTTGATATAGTTTGTCCCATGAATTCGCACACCATCATTCTTTTTTATAAATACACGACCATTGAAAATCCGGAGAAGTTGCGGGATAGTCAGCGCACACTTTGTGAAAAGCTGGGGCTGAAAGGACGAGTTATAGCCGCAAAAGAGGGGATTAACGCGACCCTTGAGGGGACTATAAAAAATATTGAAAAGTATTTGGAGGAGTATTTAAGTGACCCAAGATTTGCAGATACTCATATTAAAAAAAGTGTGGGAACTGGGGATGCTTTTCCAAAACTTTCAGTAAAAGCAAGGAACGAGATAGTTACACTTGGTCTGGAAGAAGATATAAACCCAAACCAAATTACAGGCAAGCATTTAAAACCGGAAGAGTTAAAGCAGTGGTATGAATCTGGCAAAAAATTCAAAATCGTGGACATGAGAAATGATTATGAGTTTAAGGTTGGTCGTTTCAAAGACTCCCTAATGCCCGACCTTCAAAATTTTCGTGACTTAAAAAAAGAAATTTCCAAAATA
>CAYITW010000089.1:0-3507 GCA_964366395.1 uncultured Candidatus Saccharibacteria bacterium | reverse complement strand
ACGTGGAGCGCTTTTTTTATTTGTGGCTACAACTCAAAACTTGCCGTCTGTGGACTCCGGTGGAACTAGCTGGAACCAAATAATACATCATCTCAAGGATTGGTACGACTTCGGTCAGTTGGCCTCCGGAGTCAGTTTTCAGTTTGCCAGTATATAAGAGGGAGAAACTGATCCTTTATCTATTTGGCTTAGCGGCATGGTACTGCGTGAGTAAGTCCACGATGGATCTACCAATAAGAGCCGACAACTCAAAAGCTTGGTTAAAGCCTTTGTCCGGGGTATCACCTATTTCGCTTAGACGTTCGAGCATATATCCCGATAAGGCGGCATCAGCATAGTAATAACGTATTCCACTAGGGTCGGTCTGGGTTGAGGAGTAATAGGCCTTTTTATACCCCCATGCTGATGTTCTTTCTCTTTATAAAAATGGTCCCGGAAACCTGCAATGAGCGGTACGGAAGATTGGTAATAATGAAACGCTGCGTTGCTCCTAATCTGCGTAAGAATTTTGCCAAGTGCTGCATATTTTGGCGACGTTTCTTTGTGCGTTGCGACGCTCACAACCAGCTCCCAGATCTCTTTGCTCCTGCCGGATAATTTGTTCTCGTATTGTTTAAACTCCGGAGTCTGTATTATTGCCTCATTTTCACCGATAAACCGCAAGGCTTCGTGGATGATGCCAATGACGTTTTTATGGAGTTGGAGCGTCATACCGGAATATTCTCCCGCGTGTTCGTTTACCTCGTCTTTCTCCGGCTTCCTATATACTTCTTCCCGCATTTTATAAATAACCGACATACCCTTTAAATCATTAAATATAGAGGCCAAAACAAGAAAGAAGCCCGGTAGTTCCAAATCTTTTGCAGGGGTATCCCTATCTATTAGGTCCTCCGGCTCAAGCTTACGCATTTTATGGTTCTCAAAGTCTTTCATATATCTTGTGGGGCTAGACCAACCCCATACAAAAACTCTAACACCCGCCCAGCGTAATAAACAAATCCATTCCGCCACATCCAATACGGCGTATAGCTCTGTTTTCAGAGCCCTGTTGGTACTCGCAGGTAAAGCGCTGGTATCAATTAGTTTTCTACACCAGAATACCTAAGACAATCCATATAAAACTTATCTTTTAGATCCATCCTCCCACTCTGTGTGTATGAAGACTCGTCGCTGGATTCCATCGATGATGCAAACGCTGAATCATTGCACTCTACTCTTATTTTTGATGGTCGCCACTCATACCAATAAAAATATCCTCCAACAATTCCAATGATAATTAAAAGAGTAGAAATCTTGAACCAATTTTGTTTTAGCAGGTCCATATCCACGATTCTACACTTTTTTCCTGACTTTCTCTACTAACTGAACTCCTCGGAATAGAAGGACCTCAGCGGTCTGGCAACGAAAAAGTGTAAGTACCCAATAAACCAAAATCAAATTGCCGATAGCATCCTGAGTAATGAGTAGAAGGATCGCTAGTGGAAACACTAAACCAGATACAATCGGACTTTTGATGAGTAGAGAAAACTACTTGTGCAATTAATGCGGCGACCGCAATCCAAATAGCAATTTTTGACAGTCTGTTTGAACTAACGGCACTTTGATCTGAAGCTTGAGCAATGCGATCAGTAATGTCTTTTAACTTTTGTACTTCTCCAATAAGTACCGCGATTTGTTTATTGTTTGTATCCTGTTGAATTCTTTGTATTTCAAGCGTAACTGCTTGGTGAACCTCTCCCCCAACGACAGAATTTTTCTGTATTTCAAGAAGCTCTTCTTGCGTTTTACCCTCTGTATATCTTCTAGTGTCTGTCATGAAATTCTTCGAACACTGAACCTAACTCAAGTTGGTTAAATTATACGACCAAGTCCGGACTATTGCGATGACGGAAAACACCGTATTTAGCCGTTTAGCGGTCGCTGTTTAGATTCTAACTTGTTTTTCTTCTTTTGGTTTTCATGGTACTGCGCCATGGTCTCTTTGGTGTATGACACTCCTTCTGGTGAGGTAAATACATGGTCCTTGATCGTCCAGCCCTCAGAGATCATACGCTTGCGTATATCCATTAATACGTTTCCGAGATCAACAAGGCCTTGAATCTCTTCATCACTTAAAATTCGACCAGATTCCGTTTGGGTCTTTTTCTTTGAGCCGTCTGAGGGTTTCATCAAAAAGTATGTCATATGCTCTTGATACGTTGCTCTCCTGTATCATACGCTCCTCCTCTGTCTTTGGCTCTACGTAAGTGTACGTCACCTTCATCTCCGGTTTGTCCTTCTTTTTCATACGTATTAGCGTAGCAAACAAATCCGCCACGCCCAATATAGCGGGTGCCTCTACTATCAGAGTAAATATATAAATACCGACCTAGACTTAGTACAATCAGCAAATCCTATATTTTGAGCTATTTTTAATAGACACCTGGAGTTCTCTGTGGGTAAAGCGCTAGCTCTGCAACATTGAAAAAATAGCAAAAAACTTTAGAGACCATGCGATTTTGAGCCGGCAGGCACTCCCCGGAGGTGTATCGCCGCCACGGCGCGTCCTTCATCGCCTTTCAAAAAAGGTGAGCCTGTAACGCTTTCTTCAAGGTTGGCTTAGAAGCAGCCATCCTTGAAAGTCCTTACTTTTTGTCAAGCAAAGTCTGGTTTTTGGCGCGGAATTTTTTATATACTGCTCGCGCCGCAGGCAGGTACTCCCCGGGGGACTGCCGACCTCCACGGTGGAGGTCGGCTTGGATCAAAAACGGCGGTCGCGTTTGACAAGAATCTAAAAAAGTGTCGGCTCGACGTGTGGGTAGCCTTATATACCTCCTCCACTCGTCTGACACCCCTTACCGAATCACCCCCCTCTCAAACCCCTAAAACTTGAACATCAAAGCTTAAATTAATTTCACAAGAGCTTCTGCACCCATAGTCGAGCGTGCGTGTATTTATGCCTGCAATGTAATGAAGAGTGTAAAAGAAATTCTGTCCAGTCCATACCGTGGATCTGAAAAAACATACGAGATGGTCAAGGAACAGATAGCCGAGCGTTGGGGAGAAGATTGTGCCGAGGAGTTTGACCCGCACACTGATGCCATGCCATTTTCTTCGTGGCTGGCGCAAGGATTCGCCGTCAAGAAGAACTCCAAAGCACTAAAAAGCGTGACATATATAGAGGTTTTGAACGACAAAGGCGAAGTGGAGCGTAAGGTTCGCCGTGTCGTCAACTTGTTCCACAGACGCCAGGTACAAAAGACATGACCCTGCGCAAGATGGTCGTTGTTCGAGCCCCGTCCACAACCAATTGCCCGATGGTGCGGATAGCAAATCGAACTCTTGAGCAACACGGGTTCAAAATTGGAGTGCCTATAGAAATCGTTTACAAGCAAAATATATTAACGTTAAAAGTTATTGATTATGCAAACACAATACAAAAGTCGTCCAGTCCGCTCTCCCTTCCAACCGCGTCAGTCACATCCGGTGAAGCAGGCACAGGAAAGGTAGATCGGAAGAGCACACGTC
>CAYITW010000088.1:0-3514 GCA_964366395.1 uncultured Candidatus Saccharibacteria bacterium | reverse complement strand
CTTGCTCAATACAAGTTGAGACACGATAAGACCCCCAATAAGAGGAGCGACAAAAAAGGCAAGTTGGTAAGCACTGCCTATAAACCCCATAGACTTCTTCATTTCAGCCTCACGGGCTTTTTCTGGTAGAGAGTCGTAAACCAACGCCTCATTTGCTCCCGATAAAAAGGCATAACCTACACCCGCCAAGATTGCGATTAAAATAAATGCGAAGTAGTCTTTTGCAAAGAAATATAAAAATTCACCTAAAGTTTGCAGCAAGAGAGCTGTAACGACTGACCACTTGCGACCAATTTTATCCGCCAAAACACCAGTAGGCACTTCTGCGAGAAAGATAGTTGCAACAATGATTGACCATATGGAGCTTACTTGTAATAGATTTAATCCTCTTGTTTGTTGATACAGGGTTCCGACATGATTATAAAAATATAGATTGGAAAAGAAAGTAACTATTGCCAACTTCTTGGTATTGTCCATTTTCAATAATATTTTCTTCATTATTTGATTGTATCAAAGACGTAAGTTATATAAACAGAAATAAAAAAAGAAAGTTCTATTAGAATATGGGGGTGTATTTATTTTTGAAGTAATATCCTCTGGGGTCGCTTGCCATCGGACATTCGAACTTGGATAAGCCTTCATCCAACAGAACTGATTGGACTTAATTATATCAATGCTTAACCTTCTTCGTTTATATTATTTTTGATATACTTCAATCATGAAAGTACGTAACCTATATGACAATTCAATAATAGATGTTGCTACAGATGAATTGCATTTTAGAGTTTCTGTATATGGATTACTGGAGGAAAATGAACAAATTCTAGTCCAAAGAAGCTCAAAATCTAAACAATTCAGTCTGCCAGGGGGAAAAATTGAAAAAGGGGAAACAATTGAAAATGCTTTAGTAAGAGAGTTTGAAGAAGAAACAGGTTTACAAGTCCAAACGGTTAAATTAAGATATGTGAAGGAAGATTTTGTTAAATTTGAAGACAACGAATCTTATCACTCAATTCTCATTTTTTATGATGTAAAAAGAGTAGGGGGACAGTTGAGAAACGTTTATGATAAAGAAGAATCTATTGAAATAGAATTTTTTCCTATAAACAAAACACTTAAACAGAATCTCCAAGAGATTTTTAGAGATATTGTTTGAGAAATAGGTTCTTTCTTTGTCAAACAAACGTAACAAAATATAGCCTCAGAAAACGCATCAAACTACTCAAACTTATATTCGAAGTTGAGGGTGTATAATTTGGCAATGGTTGAAAGAGCTTGTATCATTCTAGCAGCTGGTAACGGTAGCCGACTCGGACTTAAAGATAGACCAAAAGTGATGGCCGGGTTATACGAAAAACCATTTCTCCATTATACTGTAGAAACTGTTTTGAAAACTAACCCAGATATTTTTATTGTTGTGACAGGGTACAAAGGCGAAGTTATAAAAAGGTATTTTGGTAAAGATTTAAGGTACCAAGACCAAGTGGTGCTAGATGGAAATGTGGGTGCACTCAGGGAAGGCCTTAAAGGCGTTGATAAACCCACGAAAAACATACTAGTTTTACAAGGTGATGACTCTGCTTTTTATATGCCCGATACTCTTCAGAGGTTGGAATTACAACACGAAAGATCAGAGGCCGATATAACTATGCTTTTTACAGACGATTACGAACCAAAGGCTTTTAACTCTCAATATGTGCCTGGTGATGACATGAGAATTACAAAAATGCTAAACCGTGTGAATTCAACCGATGGTTACTACTTCATTGGGACATTTTGTGTGAAGAAAGAAATACTAACAAATATTATCTCCAGGAATAGACCCGAAAATACACCAGATATTATATTAACAGCACTCAATGAGGGTAAAAGGGTATATGGCATAACAGCTCCTAGCGGAGAATGGAGAGGAATCAATACTCCACAAGAATTGGAGAAAGCTAATATAATGATGTCTGATAGAAATAGTTTGAAGTAAGGAAATTTACATCCACATGTACGGTTGGGTTTTTGAGACTAGCTGAAAGTATAATTATTTTGTTTAAAACTCCGTGGGCTGTGATTTCGGGGAAAGATACTGTCTAAAGTTTGATAAATTCATTTTAGCAATTTCAATCTCTGACCCACAAATATGAAAAACCCAAGCCAAGAAAGAAAAATAAAGAGGAACACCAAATCTCAATGGTCTTATTACAGCCCTGTTAAAATTCGAGAGATCGAAAAGCCTTTCACTTATACCCAGTTTAGCATCTCCTTTGGCATGTCTATATTTTTGCATAAATATTTTCAAGTAGGTTGTGGGGTCTTTATGATATACGATTACTTTGTCATCCATTAAAATTCTTGCTCCAAACTCAACCAGTCGATATCCCAGTTCTCTATCCTCACCGTTCGTTGTGGTCATCTTTTCGTTAAAAAGATGGTTGTCAGATTTTACAAACCTATCAAGTAGCGTCTTTCTGACAGCCACGTTTCTAGTGTCTAATGTTTTTATAAACCCATTTTCAGACTGAACTTTATCCAGAAAAGCACTCTGCCTCCATTTTGAATGAATTGAAGTAACTGGAGTCTTAATCATTTGCATCCAAACATTCCCTTGAACCGCGTCCACATCCTTTCGCTCAAAATCCTTAGCATATTTCCTAAGAATATCTTTTTCTAAAATTACATCTGAGTCAAGAAAAACAATTATGGTATTTTTTGATCGTTTTATTCCTACATTTCTCGCATGTGGGGCGCCATGCCTCTCTGTTTTTACGTAAACAATATTGACCTCCGATATATTCTTTAAGACATCTTTAGTGTTGTCAGTTGATCCGTCGTCAACAACAACTACCTCAAAATGAGACTTGGAGTAATCTAACTGTTTCATGCTGGTTAGATTTTTACACAAGTGGTCGGCCGCATTGTATGCAGCGATTACAAAAGAAAATGTAATTGCCTTATTTTTCATAATTGCGCACAAATGATACACTATAAGATGACATTCGTCAGTAACGGGTTAAAATAAACATGAAAAGAATCATTACTCTAATCGACAACAAAAATACTGATTCAGTGAAAAGTATCTATTCAGCCCACGAAATGTTAAAGGCTTACTATCCATATTTACATCTTCAATCTATGAATCATGCTTTTTTGGCAGAATTTACAAATAATCCCAAAGATGGGGCAGTTAGAATCAAGGGTGTTTCTATAATATTTCAAGGCAATTTGTTTTACAAAGACAGACAGGCTTCGGATGAGAATTACATTTTAAGTTTATATAATAGACACAAAAATTTTTCGTTTCTTAGGCAATTAAATGGGTCATTCAACTTTTTACTATATGATAATAAAAAGGGAAAACTTTATGTAGTTTCAGATAAATATGCTTCTAGACCACTATACTGGTCTTATAATAGGAACAAATTTATTGCTGCCTCTGAAGTAAAGATAATATTGAGCACTTTGAAAAGTAAACAACGTATAAATTGGTCGGCATGGGGTCAATATCTAACTTACAGATACACTT
>CAYITW010000087.1:0-3627 GCA_964366395.1 uncultured Candidatus Saccharibacteria bacterium | reverse complement strand
AACACCCTGCTCCCGCCCCCCACATTTCCCCCCAATAAATTTCTAAAAAAAAACTTACTTCTTATTTCAGTGTTTATTACTGGTGCATGTATTTTAGTAGTGGAAGTTGTGGCTGTTAGGGTTCTTTCACCATACTATGGAAATACAATTTTTACGGTCTCAAGTGTCATAAGTGTAATTCTTGCATCCCTAAGTCTTGGCTATTATATAGGAGGAAAATTCGCAGATCGTCACCCAACACTCAAATGGTTTTTCACAATCATAATGTTTGGTGGTATTATTCTTCTTGCGTTGTATTTTCTCGGGATGATATTGCTTCCTGTTTTGAGTGTTAGTCTCCCGTTTGCTACCGGACCGTTATATTCATCTATAATTTTCTATTTTTTTCCGACGCTTCTACTCGGAATGCTATCACCGTTTGCTGTTAAGCTACAGAGTGTAGAGTTTCCAGAACAGGGTATCGGCAGTATTTCTGGAAAAATATTTTTTTGGTCTACTCTTGGAAGTATTCTTGGCAGTTTGTTTTCGGGTTTTTTTCTTATCCCAAATTTTAGTATAGATTATATTTTTATTAGCACGGGACTTGTCTTGTTTATTCTCGGATTTATTCCACTAGCATTTCTTGGTTTTACGAAAAAGCGTCTATATCAGTCCGTCTTATCAATCTTAGTGCTAACTTTTTTAAATATTTATGTCGTTGAGAAAGTTCAAAGTTTTTATCTGTATAGCAAAGATGGCATTTACGAAAAAATACACATATATGATGGAATAGAAGCAGGGAGACCTGCTAGATTTTTTCAACAAGATCGAAGTAGCTCGGGCGCGATGTTCTTAGACTCAAACATTCCAACAGATTTAGTATATGAGTACACCAAATACTATTCAATTTATAAAATTTTTAAATCAGATATCCAAAATATTCTCGTAATTGGTGGAGGAGCGTATTCTATACCAAAAGCTCTATTAACAGACTTACCAAATGCCAATATAGATGTTTCAGAAATAGAGCCGTCACTTTATGTATTGGCTCAAAAATATTTCGACTTAGTTGAGGATTCTAGGTTACAAAATTTTACGACCGATGGACGTCTTTTTTTGAAAAGCTCAAATAAAAAATACGACATGATATTTAGTGATGTTTATTATTCACTTTTTTCAATTCCAACTCACTTTACAACTAAAGAGTTTTTTACAATTGTTAAAGACAGATTATCTGAAGATGGGATATTTGTCGGGAATCTAATCGGGGATTTATCAAGACAGTCGCCGTCATTTATCATGTCAGAAATAAAAACATTTAAGAGCGTTTTCCCAAACACTTATTTTTTTGCGGTAGTTTCACCTGAAAGTGTTGATGTGCAGAATATTATTTTTGTTGGGTATAACAGTAGTAAAAAAATAAATCTAGATTCCGACATGGTCTTAGGAGATCAGAACCCCATAATCAGTTCCTTAAGAGATAAAATAATTAATATTGATAGGTTTAACTTATCATCATATCCAGTCCTAACAGATAATTTTTCTCCTACTGAGTATTTAACTTCAAAAGTGTTAGAACGAACGTTTGGAGATAGAAAAATAATAAATGGCAAGGAGGTACTTGCACTTGTAAATCAACAATTAAGTTATGGACCTCGCTATATAGGTTCACAAGGTCATAGTGATGTACAAAAGTTTATTACTACAGAGATGAGGGAGACAACTTCCGAAGTAATCAGTCAAAAATGGGATTACGTTGGTATTGACGGTAAAATTCATACTCTAACAAACATAATTGGTCGCACGTATCCACTTCAAAAAAGGAGAATTATTTTGGGAACACATTATGACAGCAAAAAGTTGGCAGATAAAGATTGGCTTAATTCAATCAAACCAGTTCCTGGAGCAAACGATTCGGCTTCAGGTGTTGCTGTTCTTTTAGAACTTGCACGAGTTCTTCATAATTCAGAAAAAATTCCAGATATAGGAATTGATTTTGTTTTTTTTGATGGTGAAGAAGGTGACGAAAATCAAGGCGGGGATTACACCAATTGGAAACCACTTGGCTCTACATTTTTTGCTGAAAACCTAGATAAAGTATATACGAACAAGGAACCAATTTCTGGAATCATTTTGGATATGGTTTGTGATAAGGATTTAAAAATTTACAAGGAGCGATCATCAGTACAAAATGCCCCAACACAAGTTAATGCTTTTTGGGATATAGCTAAGAAAGTAGATAGCTCAGCGTTTAGTGATGAAGTTAGTCTCGAAATTCAAGATGACCATACTCCTCTAAACCAGGTTGGAATTCCAACTTTTCTTTTGATTGACTATGGCTATTCTCCGTTCCACACAACGAAAGATACTTTGGACAAATGCAGTGCAAAAAGTTTAGAAACAGTTGCAGGGGCAGTATTTAATTACATATATTCAATACACTAGCTGGTGCGGAAGAGGTGAGATTTGAACTCACGATAGGTTTTACCCTATGTCGGTTTTCGAAACCGGTGCATTAAACCACTCTGCCACTCTTCCAGAATTTTAATATATCATAAACTGTTATATTATAGTCTTTGAAGCGGGCATGGTTCAGTGGTAGAACGTGTCCTTCCCAAGGATAAGACAGGGTTTCGATTACCCTTGCCCGCACATACAAATTTATTTCTGATATAATGCAAATTATGAAAAATATAATTATAAGTGTGATAATAATTTTAGTAGCGGTAGTCGGTGGGTATTATTTGTTTTCAAGTAAAAACCAACCGGTTGAGTTCAATCCAGTCGTGCTTACTTCACAAAGCGAATCTGGAATAACCGAAAATATTAACAACAATCAAAATGCTTTAGTTGAAAGCTCAAGCGAAATTAAAAAATCAAATATGATAACAATAGAAACAAATTATGGAAAAATAGTTTTTGAAACTTACAATGAAGACGCACCGAAAACGGTTGAAAACTTTGTGACACTTGCCAATAAAGGTTTTTATAACGGCCTAACTTTTCACAGAGTGATAAAAGATTTCATGATTCAAGGCGGGGATCCAAGTGGTAACGGCACTGGTGGTCCGGGGTATAAGTTTGCAGATGAATTAAATCCTGCCACAGAGTCTTACAAGGCTGGATATAAAAAGGGGGTAGTAGCTATGGCGAACTCTGGACCCAACACGAACGGTAGTCAGTTTTTCATAATGCACCAAGATTATCCACTGCCAAATAACTATACAATCTTCGGAAAAGTAGTTTCTGGTCAGGAGGTAGTAGATAAAATTGCAAACCTTCCAACTGGAGCAAATGATAAGCCTACTAGCCCCGTAATCATGAAAACTGTTAGTTCAGAATAGCGACTTGACTTTTTGTGGCAAAGGATGATATAATAGTAGCAATGTAAGTATCTCGTAAGTTTTCGCAGCGCAATTTATTTTGTTTGCTTTGAAAAGAGAAGAGAGTTCGTCGCCTTACAGTTTAAAATAAAGACGAGGTAAAAAACAAAGTTTATGGCAAAGAAGTTATATGTTGGAGGTATTTCTTATTCTACTAATGATAGTGGACTTAAGGATGCTTTCGCACAAGTAGGAGAAGTTACTTCTGCTACTATTATTATGGACAAGATGACAGGCCGATCAAAAGGATTCGGTTTCGTCGAAA
>CAYITW010000086.1:0-3628 GCA_964366395.1 uncultured Candidatus Saccharibacteria bacterium | reverse complement strand
ATATTGAAACTGTTGTTGCAGATATCTTTAATCCACCATTCGAAAAAGAAAGTTTTGACCTAATTGTTATGAACGGACTCTTAGAATGGGCCGGTAGAACAGATTTGTATGATGACCCGCGCGAGGCGCAGATTGCCTGTCTGAAAATATGCAAAAGACTTCTAAAGAAAGGAGGGTATTTGTACGTGGGAATTGAGAATCGTTTTGCCGCAGCGTACCTGCGAGGTATTGATCATAGTGGTCTGCGGTTTACTAGTTTCTTGCCAAGATGGTTAGCCAACAAATACACACTATTTAGAACAGGAGAGAGGTATGACACCTATACATACAATATTTCTGGTTATAAAAAATTATTTAATGAGAGTGGTTTTGAGAATCCAGATTTCTACCTAGTCTATCCTGGCTACAATCTACCTCGAATAGTTGTGCCTTATTATAATCTCAATCTATTGAAATATGTTATGACGTCTATGATGCCGGGTAATACTATAGTGAGAAGAATTGCCAAAATGGCCGCGTCCTCTTCTTTCCTAGTTTGGGTTTACAGGAAATTTTTCTTCAGTTTCAATATCTTTGTACAGAAATGATTAAAATTTTTGAAAAAGTGATCAAAGAGCATTTGACAGACCATTTGGTTGAGAGTGATTTCCCTCTAAGTTATTTAAAATACAGTACTGTCACTTCTGGTTCAGGATTGAATGATAAAGTAATTTTTCTCGTTTTTAAAAATCGCGCATCTTTGCCATTTTTATGCTTAAAAACAGTTAGAAATTATGGGGCGAAGGAAGCCATCTCACGCAATTTTTATAACTTGAAAAAGCTTAATGAGCTGACTGATGGAAGTTCGCATGCCAGTCTGTTTGCCAAGGCACTATATCTACACGATGACGGGGAAAATATTTTCTACATCGAAACAGCATGTTTAGGTAAAAAAATAAATCTAGACAAAAATAAACTAAGGGATGTGATCCAGTACTACATTGATTTCCAAGAGTATTTGGCGAAACAGGGCGACGGTTCTTTGAGAGATATAGAACAATTGACAAAAGAGACAGTAGCTAAATCAGGGTTGAATGAGTCTGGTCAGCAGAAGCTTCTAGAGTATATAGCCAAGCTACCTTTTATTAAGATTAAATTACCACGGATTATTCAACATGGGGATTTAACTCCGGATAATCTTTTGTTATCTGAGAGTGGATTATGCATTGTCGATTATGATTATGTTGGGAATTCGGATATCCCTGGTTTCGATCTGTTTGGTTTGTTCCACCGCTTCAGATCAGCTGATTTGCTGAAATTATGTGAAGAATATTTCCCTCCATATTTTGAAAAAATTGGCGGACAATTTTGGAATGATAGTTATCGTCGATTACTATTCTTATATCATTTGATAGAACATACTCAAGGGAAACTTCTCAATCTTGAAAGCGTGTTACCTGAAAAAATAATCTCTGATTTCGAGCGTCTATACCCTTAATTATGAAAGGATATTACTTTCACAACACGGATATTCTGAACACGAGAGCTCACATGTCTCAAATACTAAACACCATAGTCAACATAGAGACTCATATGGCAATCAATCTTGTGCTACCAAAATATCATGGTGAGGCAGATCTTGATGTTGTAAAAAGAAACAATGATCTCGATAAAATGTCACAAATAACGTTTCTCAAAAACTTCGGCATTCAAAGTTCAGGCACATTTGCGATGATTCTCTTTAATATTCCGGCGATTCTGTTTTTATGTGTCAAGAAAATTAAGAAGGAAGTTGATTTTTTATATATTCGATCAAACCTTTTCCTGCCGTTAGCGCTTGTGGCCCGCCTACTCTTTGTGCCGATTTTTTATGAAATCCATCGTAAACCGCTTGGTTTTGGCGAGCAAATTCGGGAAAATATCATATGTCCGTTTGTTTCCGGCATGATCGTCATCAGCGGGTATTTGGCTGAACATTATCGATTATATAGAAAAAAGATTATTGTTGCCCACGATGGGGTGTCCCTTAGAAGGTTTGGTCAGACTGTTGGGAGAAATGAAGCCAGAAAACAACTTGGACTCGATATGCACAAAAGTATTGCTCTCTACGCTGGGACTGTGAGAAAATTGAAAGGTCTCGATTATCTAATTGAAGCGGCAGTTGTTCTACCAGAAGTCGATTTTCTGTTGGTTGGTCCAGTCGAGCAAGGATATCAGAACAAAACTCACAATTCTAATATTAAATTTATGGGAAAAAAGGAACAGAAAGATCTTCCAATTCTCTTACAAGCCGCAGATGTCCTTGTTATACCGCACCCAAGAGGCGAGTACTCTCAGTCACCGATGAAACTTTTTGAGTACATGGCTTCTAGAAGGCCCATAGTTGCATCGCGTCTACCTTCAATTTCTGAAGTGCTGAATGATAAAAATGCTATTCTTGTCGAAGCCGAGAGTGGGGAGGCTATAGCTCGTGGTATCGAAAGAGTATTAAGTGATGGTCATCATTCGCGAACTATTGCCGAAAAGGCATATGACGATGTCCAAAATTACACCTGGGAGAAACGCGGTACCGCTATCGCGGAATTTATAAAGGAGACAATCATTACAAAATGAAAAGGAAAAACGTTCTAATTATTACTGGTAGTACCAAGTCAAATTCTGGTCTTGGAAGATACTCGCTTTCCATTATAGAAGAGCTTAAAAATCTCGGTATAGATTGTAAGGCATTGACTTCTTTTTATTCAAAATCACCCATTACTAATATTATTAAGAATATTTTACTCATAAAGAAAGAGCTTAAAAGGTATGACAATGTGCATGCGCTTGATTGCTGGCCTTATGGTGTATATGCGTATCTTGCGGTACTAGGGACTCAAAAGAAGTTGTTTATAAATGGAGTTGGCACTTATTCGGTCCCTTCAGGGAGTCTGTTAAAAACATTTCTCATGAGGAAAGCATATAAACGAGCAGAAAAAATTTTTTGCATCAGTAATTATACAAAGGATCGTATTCTCAAACGCATTCCTTCAGTTAAGGCAGAAGTAGTTTATCTTGGTACGACAAAGTTACCAGAGATTTCGCGTACACAACAAGAGGAATATAGAAAGAAATATTATTTTACATCTAGATACCCCATACTTCTTACTGTCGGTGCTATCAAAGAAAGGAAAGGGCAGTTTGAGACCGTCCAAGCTCTGTATAAATTGAAAAGTAAATACCCAGATGCCCTGTATTTAATGGTAGGCAATACCAGTGATAAGAACTACGTTACTCAAATAGAAAAATACGCAAAAGAATATGGAATGGAACACAATATAAAGATTCTCCCGGATGTGCACTCTGATACAGAGCTCACTTATCTCTACTCCCTCTGTCATGTTTTTCTCTTGAATTCAAATAATGTCGGGATCCATTTTGAAGGTTTTGGTCTTGTGTTGCTTGAAGCGGGACAATTAGGGAAGCCTATTATTGGTAGTAAGGGATGTGGTATTGAAGATGTTATACAAAACGGCTACAATGGTTATCTAACAAAGCAGAGGAATCCAGAAGATATATACGAAAAACTCATATCCGTGCTTGGAGCACAATATGAGACGCTTGCAAAAAATTCTATTGAATTTTCTAAAAAATTTACATGGAGTGGTACAGT
>CAYITW010000085.1:0-3671 GCA_964366395.1 uncultured Candidatus Saccharibacteria bacterium | reverse complement strand
CATCGCTCGCCCAGCTTCGCGGGGCGCGCTTCCCGCAAAATTTTTCGCGCCAGAAATAAAATAATGAAGAAGGAGACACGCTTGGCCCACCCGCCCATCCGCGCGTGTCAAAATTGAACTCCCCAAAAAACCGAGAAAGATGGTAAAATAATCAACAGTGAAAGAATATGGGAATAAGTGCAGTAGACAAACTAATAAATATTGAGCAATTAAGTCTTTCTCCATCTCTTAAAATGGGAGATAAAAAGAGTGTAAATGTAAATGTCTCGGGTAATCTTATTATTAACCAAGCCTATGCTGGTACAGTTAGCGAATATAACCCTGATATGATTATAGAGAGATCACAGGAGTTATTAAGTGCCGGAAAACCAAACGATACGATTGACTCCAACATCAAAATTACAATTAGTCCGTATATGGGAATAGTTAAAAGTTCGAACTTACCAGGAACACGAGTTCATATTGAATTTACGGCTTCAAATAGTTACGATTATCCTCAAGTAATCAAAGGTGCGTATGTAAAGTTTGGAGAAGGTCAACTTCACTTCAAGTTGTTTTTTAAAATAAATGAGAATGGCTCAAGGCAACCAGATTTAACAACAAGATTCCCAGTTATCATAAACTCAAAGGGAACAGCCCGCTTTTCAATGGAGTTTGAAAACCTTGAAGTACCCTTAATCCATCAAGGCACAATCAGAGGAGAACTAATTGTTTTAACAGGTGAAGAAAAAATTGCAAAATCAGAGTTTGGATTTGAAGTAAATGAAGCAATGATTAATACTTTAGATCGATTACAGAAAATCGCAGAAGAAAATAAAGCACCAGTAGTATTTGACGCTATGATAAAAAGTTAAAAAAGATTAAGATTCTTTACAAAATAAAACTGATTCAAAGACTTTCAAATTCAAATTTGTAAGAGTTTTATAAAAAATAAAAACTTATGGCTGTGTCTGACAAACCAATTTGGGTCACGATAATAACTCGCAGGGGTGGCAATATGCTTTTTTCGTATCCCATCAATGAAGGTGCAAAAAGGCACTTTCCAGACCTCTATGGATTAGATATAAAATTTACCAACTATATCTACCGATCACCCGATGGGCCGATTATGATGGACGCGAAAGAACTTGGGATAGCGGCAGGTGTGATCAAAGAAAAATTAGAAAAAGGCATTTGGGATATCTTTACAAAGCCTGTCTATCGACAGGCCAAGAAATTGTTTAATGTCGCCCAAAAAATTTCAAAACTTAATTTAATATCTCTCGATAACGCAATACTAAAAACTTGGTTTCAAAGATACTTCGATGAACTTACAATTTTCAATCCAGTTTATTGGGGTAATCCACTAGCAGTTATGGCTTTAGAAGGAATAATTAACGAACAACTAGGAGAAAGGTTGGAAAAGTCGGGTAAAAGAGAAAAATTAGAGCAATACATAGAAACACTCATTTACCCTACAAGAAAAAGCGCTATTGAACAAGCAAGGGTGAAACTTGCAGAACTCGCTTCTAAAATACAATATAACAGTGACTTAAAAAAAATATTTCTGAACCCCTCAGATAAACTAGTAACGATACTACAAAATGAGCACTTAAAATTTTATTCACAGATAGAAAAGTTTGTACACCATTATGCTTTTATAAATACAGATTACTGGTTGGGAGAACCTTTATCTGTAAAGGAAACTCTTGATAATCTCCAGACATATGTTAAGCTGAAAAACGCCAAACAAGAATTGATAGCAATACATAAGCAAGAACAAGAAAGAGTAAAATTAGCGGATAAGCTTCTTAAGGAGTTGGCAATCAAGGGGAAGATACTCAAGTTGATTAAATTTGCAAGGGAACTATTCACCGTTAAACAATATATGCGAGAAGTATCGCTTAGGGCAGGTTCTGAAGTCAGAGAACTGTTCTTAGAAATTGGCAAGCGCTTAGGTTTCACCTATAAAGAATTATTGTATTTTACACCCCCAGAAGTCATCGAAGCACTTGAAGGTAAATTACCAAAAGCCGATGTAATACGCCAAAGATTAGAACGTGGATTTGGCCTTTATCTTTTGCATGACAAATTAAGAATAATTATTGGTAAAGAATTGGAGAAAGAAGTAATTTCATTTACCGGAAAGAAAATAGAGAATGATGAACTAACGGGAGGAATTGCATATCCAGGTAAATATAAAGGATTGGTGAAAATTGTACATGTAAGAGAAGGGAGTGAAAAAATGCAGGGAGGAGATGTCTTAGTTGCTCCGATGACTGACCCCTATATACTCCCCGCTATGCTCAAAGCTGGGGCGATCGTTACCGATGAAGGTGGTCTTTTGAGCCACGCAGCAATCGTTGCTCGAGAAGAGCGTATTCCCTGCATCGTAGGTACTCAGAAAGCAACAAAGATTCTCCAGGATGGTGATTTGATAGAGGTAGATGCAGAAGGGACTCAAGGTATAGTGAGAATTCTGAAGAAAGTACAAGATGCAGATAAATGACGGATTTATGAAAGACAACTTTAATAAACAATCTCGGTTGCATTTTATCAAATGGCTCAGTGAATTACGAAAAAAGGACATATTTCTAGTAGGAGGAAAAGGTGCAAATCTAGGTGAGTTATATTATTTGGGTTTTCCTGTTCCCCATGGTTTTTGTGTAACAACAGAAGCATTTAAATATTTTGCTAAAAGGATTAAACTCGAGGCAAAAATTTCTGGTGTCACGCGTTCCTTAAACATAAACGACGGTCAACAACTTCGAAAAATTAGTCGGGCGCTTAGAGAATTTATTCTCTCGCAAGAAATACCCGTCAAAATAAAAAAGGAAGTCTTTGAAGCATATCAAATTTTTTCTAAAAAATACACAGAACCCCCTTGGGTAGCAATTCGTTCTTCAGCGACGACTGAAGATCTACCGAGCGCATCTTTTGCCGGGCAATTAGATACATATCTTAACATTCGCGGAGAGAAAAATCTCATAGGAGCTGTCCTGAAATGTTGGGCGTCTTTATTCACAGAAAGAATTATTCTTTACAGAGAAAAGGCTGGTTTCGGCCACACGGATGCCTCTATGTGTGTTATTGTCCAGGATATGGTTGACTCGACCAAATCAGGAGTGATGTTTACCGCTAACCCTGTTACAAAAGACCGTAATAAGATACTTATTGAAGCAACGATCGGGTTAGCAGAGTCAGTGGTTGGAGGTGCTGCTACACCAGATGCGTATTTGATAGACAAAACAACACTCAAAATAATCGAAAAAAATATTGGTTCCAAGAAAAGAATAGTTCTCAGAAACCCTATAGGTGACGGGGTTATTAAAATTGAAACACTGCAAGGCCAAGAAATGAAACCTTGCCTCACTACTGAAGAGATTCGAAGGGTAGCTGAGTTGGGAAGACAAATAGAGGTTAAATATAAAAACGAGCCACAGGATATAGAATGGGCGATTGAAAAAGACAAATTTTTTATTCTGCAAACTAGACCAATTACAACACTTTGATTATTTTTGGGAGTTCTTGTGTCGGCGCACGGGAAGGGCGGGGCAACGACACATTTTTTCCCCTTCCTAATTTTCAAACGGCGCGAAAAATTTTGCGGGAAGCGAGCCCCGCGAAGCTGGGCGAGCGATGTGGAGGCGGGGGGGGGGGCGGGGATTTTGACAGAAAACCAAAATAGAAAC
>CAYITW010000084.1:0-3739 GCA_964366395.1 uncultured Candidatus Saccharibacteria bacterium | reverse complement strand
TGCCGATATCCAATAAAATAGATAATTCCTCGCTTTTCTTTGTAAAAAAAGTCCAAAAAGACATACGGTTATTCTAACACAGCTTTAATTCTGCGAAAACTAAGTTAATCAGATTTTTCATCTCTGGGGATAGTAAATTTGTAGTACTAGTATTACTATAATATAATTATATCTAATACGGTCGAATCCTAATCTTAGGATTAAGTGTACACGGATGGTTTTAATTATTAATATAAAAAAATAAATTTAATAGCTTATGCAGTCAAATGATAATAAATGGGTTTTTTTGGGGGTAGTTGTTGTCGTTTTGATAGGAGTTGCGATGTTTATGTATTATGGAAATGTGCAAAGACCAGCTGTTAGTTTAAATACTAGTGGTGCTTATTATGATGATGGTGGAGACTTTGATGCTGATGTTTGTAATGGAGTAAAAGAAAAATTTGCTGCGGCATATGCAGGAGCTTCGACAGATGCTCAAAAAGATGCGGTTATCGCTCAGTTTAGAAGTGATCTTGAAACAGCTTGTGGTAAGGATGGTGTTGATTCAGGTCTTTGTCTAGCTTATGAAGCGAGAGCAGAGGCAATTGCCGGTGAAGGACGCACTACTGAAATGAGTACTTTGGTAGCACTTGAGAAAGCCAATAAGCAGTGCAAGGGCGGTATTAGTAGGTTTATTCCAAAAGGAAGCGAAGAGGAAGCTTATTAAGTAACTTACCATGTCTTAAGGAATTAACTAAAAAACTGCGATATACTCGCAGTTTTTTAGTGGTTTACAATAAAATATATCAAAATTGAACTTTAATAAGCGAAGCAACAGCTATATAAAAACCAAAAATTACCAACAAAATAGCAGAAACCAAGCTTACAGCAAACCAAACTTGAGTTCTAAATTTACTAACAAAATGAAACTTTGTTGCAAATGCTCTTATGAATGAATTGATGCGGTTGTCTAGTGGACGCTCTAGTTTAGATGTTGTTAATGCGAGGTTTTTCTCACCTGAATAGAATTTGATAAGGTCGTAACGACTTAAAACTCCCAATAGCATACCGGCTTCGTTCACAATAGGAATTGGGTTGACTTGGTGATATTGGGCGAATGTCTTAGTCGCTTCTTCAATACTTGTGGTAAACAAGAGAAGACGTGGTTCTGAGTTCATCACATCTTTAACTCGTAAAGAGAGAATTTTACTAAGCTCACCTTTAATTGATGACCTATCTCGAATATATAGGTCAAATTCGTTCAGTATTCTTAAAAGAGTAGGTAGATGAAGATACGTATCTTTTATCATTAGCTCATAGTCTGTCAAAATTCCTACCACTTTTATATCTTTATCAATAACAGGTGCACCATCAAGCTTGTGTTTAAATAAAAGCTGAACTGCATCCATAATGAGCATCTCAGATGAAACAGAGATGACGTTTTTCGTCATTAAGTCAGAAACTTGAGTCATATAAAAATTATAACATATTAATCTAACACAGCCTTGATTCTGCGAACACCTGAAGAGACAGCTTCTTCTTTCTGAATCCTAAAATACCCAAGACCAGCGGTGCTACCCGTATGTGGTCCTCCACAGAATTCTTTTGAGATGTAATTACCCTCCCTATCTTTTATAAAGTAGACGGAAACTATCTCAGGATACTTTGTGCCAAACTCCATTTCAGCACCCAATTTCTCTGCTTCAGCAAGAGGCATTTCTTTATGAACAACAATTAAACCTTGGCTTATTTTATCGTTAACCCAATCTTCCACCTTTTTCTTTTCATCTTCTGTTAATTTATGGTCGCAAAGGAAATCCATACGAAGTCTTTCTTCAGTGATATTACTTCCCCGTTGTTTTATATTTTTATCTACCACAGCTTGAAGTCCAGCTAGGAGCAAGTGATGCGCTGTGTGAAGTTTAACCGTTTTCTCTTCGTGATTTGCAAGACCGCCTTTAAACATTCCTGTGGAAGAAGTTTGGGAAAGTTTTTGATGCTCTTCCATTTTTTTATTAAAATCATCTACACCAATTTCAATGTCTTTTTCTTTAGCAAGTTCAAGAGTTAATTCTATTGGAAAACCGTAAGTGGTAAACAGAATGAATGGATCAATCCCCTTTTCAAATTCTTTAAGACCTTTGCTTAAGGTTTCTCTGAACTTATTCTCCTCTTTTTCTATTTCATTATTATCACTTAGATCGTAAACTCCTTTATATATTTTTTTAACACCCTCTATCTCATTTGATAACTGATTTTTTGAAAATCTAACAGCTCGTCTAATAAGCCGTCTTAAGATATAGCCCTGACCAGTATTGGAAGGTCTTACTCCATCAGAGATAAGAAAAAGAGCAGCTTTTACATGATCTGAGGATATCTTCTCTTCTTTAGTTTTTTCACCATCAAACAAATCTGTCTCAAACACATTGTTAACTTTTTGAATTTGAACCAAAAGTCTTTCCAGTCCCATACCGGTGTCAACGCCTTTTATTTTGAGAGTTTCGTATTTTCCTTCTTTGGTTTTGTAGAATTCATTGAAAACTATGTTCCAGATTTCAACTCCATTTATATATATTTCGGTTGTTGGACCACAAGGGCCTTCTTCACCCGTCGGTCCCCAAAAGTTATCAGCTCGGTTGTGATTTTTTATAACGAGTGATGAATCTATTTTTTGCCAGATATCTCTAGATTCATTGTCGGCTGGAGTTTCAGAATCTCCTTCAAACACGGATACATAGTCAATTTTTAAACCAAGTTCTTTGGTTATGAATTCGTAGGCGTATTCAATCGCTTCTTTTTTCCAATATCCACCAAAAGAAAAGTTTCCCAGCATTTCAAAGAAAGTCAGATGGGCATCGTCTCCCACTTCATCAATATCTGAAGTTCTTACACATTTTTGTATAGATACAGTATTTTTTGAACCAAAATCACTCATTGCATCCCTCACTCCAGTGTAATAGGGTTTAAATTGCTGCATTCCAGCTGTTGTAAAAAGAACCGTCGGGTCATTTTCAGGCACAAGTGAGGCTGAAGGAACTACTCTGTGTCCTCTCTTCTCAAAAAAATCTAGAAATTTTTGCCTTACTTCGTTTGAGTTCATTAATTTTCTTTTTACTTTACAGACTTTATAAACTTTTAACTCCACTATATATACTTTTTCAGTATTTGGAAATCATTAAGTAAAGTCTCCTTGTTGCCACCCATATAAAGTGCCACTGCAGGATGGTATAGAGGTATTATCGTGACAGAACCATACTCCGTTTTCGCAACAAACTCCTTTCCGTGCAGTTCACTTATCTGTCCAACCAAACTAGCCAACCCGAAATGGTTCATAATGTAACTCATCGAATATCTTCCTAAAGTCGCTATTACAGTTGGTTGAATAATATTTATTTGTTTATCTAGATATGGTGCGTAAATCTTTATTTCTTCTTCTGTGGGGTCTCTATTTTCTGGCGGACGGTCCTTCACAATATTGGTTATATAAACATCACTTCGATTGAGTTTGATCGACTCAAGCATGTCATCTAGTACTTTTCCAGATTTACCACAAAAAGGTCTGGCAGTTTCTGCTTCATTTTTACCTGGAGCCTCGCCAATAAACATTATGTGAGCAGTATGACTACCTTCTCCTACAACAGGGTAATATTTGTTTTTTTGCCTATATTCATACAAGGGCGAACTACTTAAACGAAAAAGTTCATCACGTATTTTTTTCATCTCCTCAAATCTCTCTTCAAGTGAAAGCGACATTGTTTTA
>CAYITW010000083.1:0-3777 GCA_964366395.1 uncultured Candidatus Saccharibacteria bacterium | reverse complement strand
AGTAAAAAAAGATACACCATACAATCTCCAAAACACAGTTCCAAAAAATGAGATGAAAAGATATATAAATAATATTGTTTTTGGGGTAATACCAAAAACAGGAATAATGTAGAAAAAGACTATCGCAAAAATACTATTAACTACTTGCGCGTTGAAAATTATGGATGGAAGTTTACTTTTTAGTATTAGTGTATGTTTTTCATACAAACCCGAAATAAAGTAGACTAAAACCCAAACAATAAACAAGATAGAAAAAGGGGTCAGGTGAGTTAAAAACCTGTCTAATGTGGGAAGTTCAGCAAATCGTAGATATAAGGCAAGCCAAAGTGAAAAAGTGAAGAAAAAGACATCCCCAATAAAGAGAACCACGGCCTCTTTTTTACTTAGACTATTCATAGAAAGTCTTCGCATTCTATGATAAAATAGCCAAATATGCAAGGAAAAGAGGCGTTTAAAGCCCTAACTAAGGTCTGTTATGTGATTACTAAAGGCAACTGGGGAGGTGCCCAAAAATACGTATGGAGCCTTGCGACTTCCCTTCCAAAAGACAAGTATGATGTTGTGGTTATAACTGGTGAGGGAAATATTCTAAAAGAAAAACTAGAGAAATCAGGTATCAAAACTTACGTATTACAAAATCTGAAAAGGGATATTTCTCTGGTGGCTGAGATAAAAAGTTTCTGGAGTCTCTTTAAAATCATAAGAAAAGAACACCCCAAAGTAATCCATCTCAACAGTCCGAAGGCTAGTGGGCTTGGCTCACTTGCTGGAAGAATTTTATTCGTACCACAAATCATACAAACTGTTCACGGATTCACATGGAATGAAGACAGGTCGATACTGAGCAAAGCATTGGTAGTTTTTTTCTCTTGGTTAACCATTATCCTTTGTCATAAAACAATAACCATAGCTCCACAAGAAGAAAGGCAAGCAAAAAACCTGCCCCTAGTTAGAGACACAAAGATAGTTTTGATAAGAAATGGAATAGAGAAGATAAATTTTAAAGAAAGAAATACTGCCCGAACTGAAATTATCTCTCTTTGTAAAAAGGACGTGCCACTCAATGCTCTCTGGATTGGAACAATTGCAGAACTTCATAAAAACAAAGGCTTAGAATATGCAATTGAAGCTGTTTCTAAAATAACTAAACCTTTTATTTTCTTTGTCTTGGGTGGTGGCGAAGAAAAAGAAAGCTTAGAAAAGCTTATTCTAAAACTTGGGCTTAAAGACAAAATCTTTTTAGTTGGCTTCGTGGATGGAGCAAACCAATATTTAAAAGCTTTTGATATTTTTACCTTAACTTCTATAAAAGAGGGTCTTCCCTACACTTTACTTGAAGCGGGTGGGGCTGAACTACCTACAATTGCAAGCAATGTTGGAGGTATACCTGACATAGTTGAAAATGGAGTTAGTGGAATCCTTACCACAAAAACCCGCGTTGGTGAAATCACTCGAGCTATTGAATACCTGATGGACAACCCCGACAAACGAGATTTGTACGCCAAAAATCTAAAACAAAAAGTTGAAAAAGATTTTTCTATGGAGCAAATGCTGGAGAAAACTTTAAAAATATACAATTAAATTATGGAAACATTTGGTTCAAAATCTCAAGAGTTTTTTGATGAAAAGATTGAAACTCTATTTGTCTCAAAAGAGGAGTTTTTAGAAATGATGAAGTTAAAAAACCCAGATATGAGTGATGAAGATATCCTACAAATAAAGGGAATAAATTTTGACTTAGATGGTAAAGTTGTTATTTTAATACGCAATGACGTTTACCCTGAAGAGTTTTTGCCATATCTGGAAACACATGAAAAATGGGAAGCTTATGTTGCCAGAAAAGATGGATATAATTTATTTAATAAATCTGTTAGAAAATATAGGAAAGATAGAAAAATAGACGAATTTGATCAAGAATCCAAAAAAGAATTCTACGATAACTTGGCTGTATATAATTATGATTTTCGACATGAATACGCAGTTTACAAAGAATATGAGCAAGCATTAAATGAAGGAAAGTTAGATGAATATCATGAATGGTTTATGAAAACGCGTGAGAAAGAGAAGCAATCCGCAACTGAAGAAATTATGAAGTTGATTGAAAATGACAGCAAAATACGCGAGTCCATATATAGCAAACTAAAAAACGGAACTAGACATAAATTTCTGAAACAATAAATAAGAATCACTTGGGACATCCAGATTTGAGACAAGGTTATGCATAACATCCATCAGAATTGAATGTAATATTTTCGAGACTTCGCAGGTGATTTAGAAAACAACGACGAAGACAAAGTAAGCCTGGAGCACTGTTTGAGCGTAGCGAGTTTGCGAGAAGGCACGTGTCGAGAAGATTGTTTTCTTAGAGCACCGAGGCAAGCAAAATCGTACCAACGATTTATGCGGTTTCGAAAATATTATATTCAATTTACTCTACACTCCCACCATTTCGTTTTGAGCTGTAGACTTGTGAACTATTCTACTAGATTTTCTCATCCCCATAAGTATCCCAAGACCCAAAAATTCTGTGAGTAAATGACTGCCTCCATAACTCATAAATGGAAGAGTGTTACCGGTTACAGGCAACAGCCCGATATTCATCCCGATATGAATAAGACTGTGGACAAAAAACAATATGAAAAGTCCGACACCAAATAAAATTTCAAAATTGCTCCCCCCGCGAAAAGAGATACGAAGCACTCGCCAAAAAATAAGCCCGTACATTGTAAATAAGAGTAAGACACCAGTAAATCCCCATTCTTCAGCAAAAGCAGCAAAAATAAAGTCTGTTTGGTATTCAGGTAAAAACTGGAGTTTGGATTGAGTGCCATAACCTATCCCCTTACCTAGAAGCTGTCCAGAACCCACAGCTATCGTTGACTGGTAAGCGTTATAACCACTTCCACGTATATCTGTAAGAGGGTTTATAAAATTTACAATACGGTCTTTTTGATAAGGAGCAAATACAAAAAACCACAACGCCCCGAAACTAAGCAACCCTGTGAGAAAAACTATAAGTAAGTGCTTCTTTGAAATACCGGAAACTAGAACCATGCCAAGCCAAAGAAAAAATATGATGATGGCTGAACCAAAGTCAGGTTGTAAAAATACTAGAGAAAAAATAACAAAAGCATAAAACCCAGAAACAAGTATGTGCCTAACATTTGCTATTTCTATGTGTCGTCTGGAGAAATACTTAGCCAAAATCAGAATTAATACAAGTTTTATTGGGTCTGTAGGCTGGAAAGAAAGTAGGCCAAAGTCAAACCAGCTCTTTGCACCTTTAAAAATACTACCGAAAATGTATAACAATAAAAGCGATAGAATGGAAAGTGCGAAAAGAATAACAATGACCCGTGTATTTTTTAAAAATCCCCAATTAATAAAACTGGCGACAAAAAACACCACAATAGAAATCAGGAGCCAGAGAGTTTGACGCTCAAAAAAAAGACCCCCGACTGTATTGGCAAACTCTTCTCCAGTCTGAAAAGAATTCATAGTGATAAGCCCAGAAAGGCTCACTAATACAACACTCCCAAATAAAATCCAATCAATATTTTTGAAAATATTTCTAAGTGTCTGAAGTTCCATAATTTAATTTATAACTCTCGGTAGACGACGGTGATCACATTGGGTTTTTTTGGACAAAGTGAGCTGCTAATTTTACTATAAACTGAACTCAAGTTTGCTTTATCTGTAGCGAGAAAATAATGGCTATCGTCAGTGCTGATACCTCTCAAAAAACCTTCATTTAGATCGGAAGAGCACACGTCTGAA
>CAYITW010000082.1:0-3974 GCA_964366395.1 uncultured Candidatus Saccharibacteria bacterium | reverse complement strand
AATCACAGCAAATATAGAAGGTGCTGGAATCCCTGATTTTTCTGCAACCGGTACCCAAGTTAAATCCCCTGGTTGGCTAGTCGCAGACCCAGCAAGTAGAGGTGAAGATGTAGAACTACCAAAAGTGAAAGCTAGCGAAGCTTTAGATCTAAAAAAAGTTAATACGGAAGAAAAGCAGACTGAGCCACCTCCTCGCTACTCTGAAGCAGGACTTATTAAAGAACTTGAAAAAAGAGGAATTGGACGTCCTTCTACATACGCATCTATCATAAAAACTATCGAGGATCGAGGGTATGTTGAAAAAGTAAATAAAGCACTTGTGCCGACTGATACTGGAGACGTGGTTTCAAGTTTCTTAGAAGATAACTTTGCAAACTACATAAGTGACTCCTTTACTGCAGAGATGGAAGATAAGCTTGACCTTATTGCTGAAGGAAAAGAAGAATACGTGAAAACTTTGAAAACTTTTTACAAACCGTTTCTAGCTGAAGTAAAAAGTAAGGACAAGATGGCAAAGGTGACAAATATGGGCGATGCTGACCCAAAATGGAAATGCCCTACTTGCGGCGGCCCAATGATTATCAAACTTGCAAGAAATGGAAAATTTTTTTCTTGCGCCAAATATCCTGACTGTGAAGGGGCACTCACCATGGACGGCCACGAAATAAAAAAAGATGAGCCAATCGGAACTGACCCTGAAACAGGACTCTCTATTTTTGTTCTTGTTGGAAAATACGGACCTTATGTACAGCTCGGAGAGAGAGTAAAAGGAAAGGGTTCAAAAAAAGCGTTGAAACTAAAAATGGCCAGTATTCCGAAGGGTAAAGATTTGTCTGCTATTACACTAGAAGATGCACTGACATACCTGACTTTGCCCAGAAAACTTGGCCTCCATCCAGATACAGGAGAAATGATAACTGCAAGCATTGGACGCTTCGGACCTTACATTGTTCACCAAAAAGACTTCCGTTCACTTAAAGAGGACAATGTTTACACGATTGAGCTTCCTCGTGCATTGGAAATATTGGCTCAAGAAAAAAAGAAGCGTGGATTTGCTAAAAAGAAACAACCGCTGTAAGCGAGCAGTGGTCGTATGACCAAAAAATATCATTGACTTAACTAGTTTTTAATGTATTATTAAAATAGAAAAGTTCACAAAGGAGAAGCAACTATGGGCGTGAGAGAAATGTCGGTAATGCCGATGATTGGGAATATCGACCGGCTGATTCGAAACGATGATGATTTGTACCTTGGAAATCTGAGGGATTACTACAAAATCATGTTCGATGCAAAAAATAAATTTGCCCCCTATCACAATCTTCGTCACATGCTTCATGTGACAATGCTTTGTGGGAGCGCTTGTTTGTTCTACAAGGGAGTAAACGGATTGTCACCACGACAAGCCCGAAATCTCCTCATCGCTGCAATGTTCCATGACTTTGACCACACAGGTCGGTCTGGGGACGACGACTTGAACATCGAGCTCGCACTTCGTGCACTGAGAAAGCACATCTTGCCAGAAGACAAAGAAGGTCAAGTCTCCATTGAAGATGCAATAAGTGGTACTCAGTTCCCTTATAATGTCTTCGCAGAGGATATGACCCTCATCGCACAAATCCTGCGTGATGCTGATGTAAGTCAAGCATTCAGTACATCATGGATTCAGCAGATGGCTGGACTCGCTGAAGAGATGGGAATCAGCTTTGTCAAATTCCTGCCGATGCAAATTGCCTTCCTCGAAAACTTGAAGCATGACACTGAGTGGGGTGAATTCTTGTTTAAGGCCACAATCCCAAAAAAAATCGAGGAAACGAGAGCGCATCTCGAACTTCTCACCTAGTTCTTCGAAACCAGCAAACCCGTGCCTTCTCCCAAGAAGGTACGGCGTTTTCTTTTATAAAATTTTATTATTTTAATTTACTACAATATATTGTAGTAAATTGATTCCTTATCATACGATATATCGTAAGGTATAAAATTTGTAACTAATCTTAAATTTTTTGAAATAAAAAAGACCTCACGCAAGGTTGCTTGCGCAAAGCCTTTTCGTGAGACCCTTATTGATTTATTTCCCTTGAACAACCTTTTCAAGCACCCACTCATGATCTGTATCCGTGACGAACATTTGGTCAACGGACGCACTACTTTGGGGACGCGATACGATGGTGCGAACAATCCAACCACCAGGTACCTTGAGCCTGTGATTGAAGATTGAGGTATCTTTATTACCTGCATCGACACTTGGAATTTCTTCCCACATGTTCCTTTTCCTCCATATATAATTATAGCACAATACAATAATACATGTCAATGTTTATGAACAATCCTGAATTTTGATGTATAATCCAAAATATGCCTGATATAAAGGAAATCATTTCCTTACTACAGAACCGCACACCAGAAGATGTCTCGCTTATCCAAAAAGCTTATGATTTTGCCTTGAAAGCTCACGAGGGACATGTACGCAAGAGCGGTGAACCATACTTCAACCACCTCTTCGCCACAGCAAAAAATATTGCAGAGCTTGGTATGGGAGCGACCGTTATTGCTGCTGGATTTTTACACGACTCAATAGAAGATACTGAAACCAAGCCAGAAGAAATTGAAAAGGAGTTTGGTCAGGAGATTTTGTTTCTTGTAGAAGGCGTGACCAAGCTTGGAAAAATACGCTATCACGGCACAGAAAGATACAACGAGAGTTTGCGAAAACTTTTTATGGCAATGTCGCGGGATATAAGAGTTCTCATTATAAAACTCTGTGATCGTCTCCACAACATTCAAACACTACAGTTTGTTCCGAAAGAGAAACAGCTTCGCATTGCCAAAGAAACTTTGGAAATTTATGCCCCAATCGCTAACCGCCTCGGTATAAAAAAGATTCAGCGTGAACTAGAAGATATTTCTTTTTCGTATGTTGACCCACAAAGATTCAAAGAAATACAAAAGCTTTTGAAGGCTCGTGGTAAAGAACAAGAAGAGCATTTGGAGAAATTTGAAAAATCAATAAAAAAAGAATTAGCTAAAAACAATATTGTTAATTTTCGTATTGACCACAGAGTCAAAGGTCTATATTCACTCCACAGAAAACTTATACTGGACAATGTAGATATAGAAAAAGTTTATGACATTTCAGCTTTAAGAATAATAGTAAAAGATGTTGCAGAGTGTTATAAGATTCTTGGAATCATACACGGTTCATGGAGACCTTTACCTGGTAGGATTAAAGATTATATCGCTACGCCTAAACTTAACGGCTACAAGTCCTTACATACCACAATCTTCTCTGGAGATGGGGGTATTATTGAAGTCCAAATAAGAACAGAGGAAATGCATAAGGAGGCAGAGTTTGGTATTGCCTCTCACCTCTCATATAAAGAAGGCTCGAAGAAAAAAACTACAAACCCAGCGCTAAAGTGGGTTACGAAGCTTTTACCTACTAAAAAAAATGATGATGAGAAATCATCCCCCGCTAACTCCGATGATGTTCCTAATTGGGTTAAAGAACTCGTTGAGTATCAAAGTGAGGCGGGAGATGAATTTGTTGATGATATCAAAGAGGATTTTTTCAAACAGCGTATTTTTGTTTTTACGCCTATTGGCGATGTGATCGACCTACCAAAAGGTTCCTCAGTAATAGATTTTGCTTACGCAATACACACAGATGTTGGCAACCGAATGTCTGGGGCTAAAGTTAATGGAAAATTTGTGGCAATAGACACACTCCTTAATAGTGGAGACCGAGTTTTGGTTGAGACTAAAAAAAATGCAAAACCGAGTCGAAAATGGATTGAGAATTGCAAAACTACTATGGCAAAAAGAAGGATACTGAATGCACTGGACAAGAGACGCTAATTTGACTTTTTTAAAATCTTTGGTAATTTAAACCTTGGAGGTATTGTGGAGACACAAACAGTAGAACCAAGGCCCACTCAGATTGAACCTGATCCAAAACCAGAAGTCCGCTTCCTAAGCGA
>CAYITW010000081.1:0-4062 GCA_964366395.1 uncultured Candidatus Saccharibacteria bacterium | reverse complement strand
CACTCCAACTATTTCCGCACCCTCGCGTACAATTTCCACGACAGGGGAGTTTGAGAGTACTGTCACTCTGTGCTTTTTCATATTTTCTACTAAAACGTCCCAGACAGATTGGGCAGAGTTGGAAATAGGGAAGGTTCGCAGTTCGTTTTCAACTTTTGTTTCCATCCCGCGTGAATGAAAGAAATCCAGAGCATCTTTGACCGCAAACTGTGAAAAAGCTGAGAAAAGGAATTTCCCGGCATCTTTGAATTTATCCAGTAGTTTTCGGTTATTAAACTCCGAGTTGGTGACGTTACATCTACCACCACCAGTGATGAGTAGTTTTTTGCCAAGAGTGTCATTTTTCTCAATCAAAATCACTTTTGCGCCACGCTCTCCCGCAGTCCCCGCAGTCATCATTCCCGCTGGTCCTCCACCAACCACCACCACATCCCAAATAGTTTTATCCTCCATTGTTTTGTGCATCAAAACAGTCTACCAACAATTGAGCCAACAGCAATAGCACTACCTCCTATAAGTACCATTCGCATTACATTTTTCCGTATCTTTGTGCCAGATATTTTAGCACCAATAACTCCGATTAAGAGAAGAGTAAGGAGAGAAAGAGCTATTGAAGCCCAAAAAGCATTATTTTGCTCTAATACTATATAAGGAAAAAGCGGTATAAATCCAAACACGATGTATGAAGTAAACATAATAAGAGCATCAAAATAAGACCGCCTGGTCGGCTCGTCTTTATGACTTTCGTATATTTCAGCTGACGACTCGGAAAGAAAACTACCAGCACCCATAGAGACTGCCTCAACAAAAATAAGAACAACCCCAGTTACAAGAAGAGATTCTTTCGAGACTCCTGCTATGGTTATACCAGAAAGTAATCCCACGGTTGAGACAAGACTATCTTCAACGCCGAAAATAAAGTTGCGGTAATACGAAGTGTTATCTCTTAAACTCATGGGTTAATTATACCTTTTATCCTTATACCTTCAAAACCATCATATTCGTGCTAAATAAGGTCCGAAATGCTAAAATAAGCATATGAAAAAACTAGGTGCGAGTTTTGCTGTCTTCGTTTTGTTTTTCGGCATTGCCCTGATTGAAGCTTTTGAGAAACAGAATTACCTAGAAGCAGTTTTGTTTCTTGCTCTAGGTGCATTATCTCTCTGGGCTGATTTAAAAAAATCATAATGAATACACGTAATATTATCATTGGAGTGTTGGTTATTGTCGTTGCTATAATCGCATGGCGTTTTTCGGTAGTTGAGGCGCCAGTTCCTGATGGAAACGAGATTTTAGTTAAGCTATATTATTACAATCCTGCAAAAGACCAAGGTCCTGGGGGAGTCCAGTGTACCCGCGCAGGTCTTGTTGCAGTGGAGAGGACTCTTCCAGAGACGACAATGCCACTTACGGAGGCAATCAAACTTTTGCTTCGCGGAGAGATAACAGCGGAAGAAAAAACTCGGGGTGTTACAAGTGAATTTCCGCTATCTGGGGTTACATTGTCTAGCGCAACAATAGTAAATGGTGTTGCGACTCTTACTTTCAGTGACCCGCAAAACAAAACGGGCGGTGGTTCGTGTCGTGTGGCTATCTTGTGGGCGCAAATTGAAGCTACGGCAAAACAATTTCCAAGTGTTGTCTCCGTTCGCTTCTTGCCAGAAGAATTATTCCAGCCATAGATTGAAGTAAAACTGTACTCTGGTAAAATACGTTTATTATGGAAATAGCAGAATTTTTTCAAAGTATAAAAGCGCCCTTAGCAGTAGTTCATGTTTTGGGAGTGGTTTTGGGTATGGGCGGGGCATTAGTATCAGATGTTCTTTTTTCTGTTTTTGCTAAGGATAAAAATCTAAACGAAACTGAAATCTCGACTCTCTCTATTTTGTCCAAAATCGTTTTTTACAGTTTGATTCTTATTTCTATATCAGGTATAGCTATTTTCCTTTCCGATGTAGAAAAATATTTGGATTCAGCAAAGTTTTTAGCGAAAATGAGTATCCTTTTTGTTCTTTTGGTTAACGGATATTTCTTAAATAAATACATATGGCCACATCTTTTAAACAAAGATTTTTTTGTGTCAAAAGAAGAGCAAAATACTCGAAGACTGTCCTTTGTATGTGGGGCGATTTCCGTGATTTCTTGGTTGTCCGTGCTCACACTTGGAGTTTTTAACAGGCTTGATATGAGTTATAGTTTGATAATGTCACTTTATTTAGCCATTCTATTGTTCGGTGGGATTGTCGCACTTTTTGTCGAGAAAAAAGAATTAGATTGAATGTATGTAAAACGAGTTAAAAATTTAGAGTGAAGGAAAATTTAAGAAAAACAAAAATGAAACGCTTTTTTAAATACGTAATTTTGGGCTTGGGTCTTTTGGTAATTTTTATTGTTGTAAATAATTTAGTTATTTACGCGACGACAAAATCAGATATTTACGACGACTTCAAAGAAGCTCCGGATGCTCAAGTGGCTCTAATTCCTGGAGCATCTGTTTCTCCCGAAGGTGTGCTTTCTCCTATTTTTATAGACAGAGTGGATATGGCCATTAAACTGTACGAGGCAAAAAAGGTTTCAAAAATTCTTGTTTCTGGTGACAACAGTACTGAAAGTAACAACGAAGTAAATCCAGTTCGTTTGTACCTTATAAGCAAAGGCATTCCAGACCAAGATATTTTTCTTGATCACGCCGGTTTTGATACTTATAGTACAATGTACCGAGCTCGTGATATTTTTGAAGTTTCTTCTGCTTTGATAGTTACACAAGCATTTCACTTGCCACGCGCCGTGTTTATTGCACACAGACTTGGGTTGGAAGCTTCTGGAGTAAATGCTGATTTGGGGCATATTCTTTTTCGTAACTATCGACGGGAAGTTCTTGCCAATGAGAAAGTTGTATTAGATTTTTTATTTAACCGTAAGCCAAAGTTTTTAGGTGAAAAGATTCCTATAACTGGAGATGGAAGAAATTATCCATAAATCATGTAATAGGGTGGTGCTCATGACGTCTTCATATGTATACACATGAAAAAAATTGCTGTTTTCTTGCTGATTGTGCTTATTACACCCTTTATTTCTAGTGCTCAAATTGCTACAACATCCTCCGATGGCTCTACCGAGTCACACTCTGTCAGAAGAGAGCGTATTCGAGGGTGGCGAGGGCAGTCAAGCGAATTAAGTCAGAAAATTGGCGCACTTTCTAGCACAGCAGTTCTTTCCGTGCCTATGCCGGTATTGTTTGGAGTAGGGGTCAAAGATATCTGGCCAAATTTTGGTGACCCTAGGGATGGTGGTGCTCGTACTCACGAAGGCGAGGATATTATGGCTATAAAGGGAACGCCAGTAGTTTCTCCAACTCCCGCAGTTGTTTTGCGTACTGGAGTTGGGGCGACCGAAGGAAACTATGTTTATACTGCAAATCCGGGTGGTGAGACTTTTGTATATATGCACTTGGACCAAATCGGTGAAGGAGTAACGAGTGGAACAGTTCTTGAAACAGGTGGGCTCTTAGGATATGTAGGAAACACAGGCAATGCCTCTGGTGGGGCAGCACATCTACACTTTGAGATTCATACTAGTAGTAGAGACGCGATTGACCCATTTCCACGTCTGACAAAAGAATTTACACCAGAAGAAAAAGTTTTATATCTTTCAAAAATATTGACGGCAGTCTCAGACGCTACAGCTTTTTCAAATTTTCTCGTACTAAACTTTCGAAGCACTTTCACTTTGGCTATTTCCCGTGGGATTGTTTTACCCTTACCAATAAATATTGCACTAGGTTCTTTATCCAACTCTTCTAGAGTCACCTCGTCCCTGCCGACAGGTGATTTGACTGTTGGTTCTCGCGGAACTTCTGTAACAAATCTACAAAAATATCTCATACTAAAAAGCGCTGGTGCTGAAGCGGTGAAACTGGCTACTGCTGGCGCGACTGGTTATTTTGGACTCCTTACCCAATCGGCTTTGAGAGAATATCAGATAGCTATGAATATTTCTCCTGCGGACGGATATTACGGACCAGTAACTCGAGAGATCGGAAGAGCACACGTCTGAACTCCA
>CAYITW010000080.1:0-4081 GCA_964366395.1 uncultured Candidatus Saccharibacteria bacterium | reverse complement strand
GCTTTGCCTGAAGTTAGACCACTACCGGCATTTCGTAGTCCTGCATTCTTCGCAGAGCTTCTTCGTCAGTGATCATCCGAATTCTGAATTCGAAGGCTGGACCGACTGGATCATCACCAACAAATCCTTGGATTGTGATGGGGGCAATCAAACGGAATTCATCCACCTGCAGCCAGCTGAATCCCTCGGGCCATCGACCTCCAAGTAGAGCCAGAAGTGTTTCTTTCGCGATCGTCTTAGGCATATGTCTCAACGGGTGGATGTGAGTGTGCAATCTGCAAATGATACCACTCATTCAAAAATGATTGTCAAATAGTTCGACAAACTCACTATAAATAAAAATCCGTACTAGCCTTGGGCCAGTACGGAGGTAGTGATAAACTGTGCGATGATGAGAGCGATCAAGGTTCCGATGCAGAAAGCGAGGGCATGATGATAACCGGCCTGCGCTCTTTCTTTCAACGAACTCCTTATTCTGAACAAGGTGGTGATGATGAGGCCCAGAATGCCGGCCACTCCGAGTCCATTTGTGAAAACCATTTCAACTGGCTGTTCCCAGAAAATCAGGAAGAGCCCAACGAACAGTCCACAAAAGTATCCAGACAGTCGGAGGAGAGAAAGATCGTCTTCATCCACACCTGTACCAACTTCTTCTACTACAAGTTGCTCTCTCATCGTTCCTCCAAAGAGATTGGGTTTGTCTATTCGAATCCTAACATATTTAAATCGGGTTGTATAAGACTTTCAACTTGGCCAATCCTCGGTGGATTTGAACAGCGATGGTGTTTTTGGTTTTTCCGGTGATAACAGACATCTCGGTTAGGGATAAATCTTGGATGTATTTCATATGCATGATTTTTCTATAAGTTTCAGGTAACTTAGCAATTAAGAGAATTGCTGTTCTGCCGTTCAAAGTATTAATCGTTGGTTCTGAATCTACTGTACTAGGTTCAAAACCTTTTTCCATCAAATTATCAAGCGAAGTTGTTTTATGTTTCCTGTATTCATCAACTATAAGGTTGTTGAGCACATGATAGAGAAAAGATTTCATCACATCGATTTTGCCCCCTTTGACCAGATACTTCCATGTTTTAAGGAAGGTGTCTTGTACGAGATCCTGAACGAGTTCGTGGTTATGTAGTTTGAAAAATGCGTGGGAGTTCAGACTCTTGTGGTGGTCATTATGAGCGCTAGTCATTATGGCCCTTTGCTCAGTTTGTTTTTTGGAGATCATACGGTATAACTTCAGCCGTTCACGGCCATTTTTTATTACACAGATATTACAATTTCACTGGGTTACACTGGGCAATGCGGAGAATAGTATTACATTAATCTCGCATCTGGAGGGGGATAACCGAACAAATTGAGCATAGCACCCTGTATCTTTAATAGCTATAGTGTGTAATGATTCAGCTCTACATACGGCCTTGATGTTATGCAAACTTCCAAAACCATATTAATAATTGAAGATGAGAAGAGTTTACGAGAGGCTACCGTTGATATTCTAGAGCTCAAAGGATTTCTGGCTCTTTCGGCCAAGAACGGCAAGGAAGGGGTAGAAATCGCTCTTTTAAAGCACCCAGACCTCATTTTACTCGACTTAATCATGCCCGAGATGGATGGTATGACCACTCTCAAAAAGATCAGAGAAGACGCTTGGGGGAACACTGTACCAGTTATCATTCTCACCAACTTGAGTGAAATCAATGGGAATGTGGCCGATGATGTCGCGGCGCATATACCAACAGAGTATCTGATTAAATCTGATTGGAAGCTGCATGACATCATTAAGAAAATTGATAACATATTGAAAAAATAGAATTTTGTTATGAATAAAAGCAACATTATCGCAGAATCTAAAAATATAATTTTAGATTTAAAATTACTAGCAAGAGAAAAGGAAATAGTTCGTCGCAAACTTGCTATCACTGCAGCCAAGCTCGCCGGAACGGCTGAGAAACTTGCCGTAATTGCCAAAGAAAAAGAAAGCATAAGGCGTAGATTGCTTAAGACCGCAGAAGAAAAAGAAAGTGTCAGGCTCAAATTAGTAATAACTGCAAATAAGTTGGCTTTGACTGCAGAGAAACTTGCAGTGGCTACAAAAGAAAAAGAGATTTTAAAACAAAAAAAAATATCTATTACTGCAGCTAAACTCGCCGCCACAGCCGAGAAACTCGCCGCCACAGCTAAAGAAAAAGAAAGTGTCAGACGCAAACTTGCGGTTTCAGCATCTAAACTTGCTGTATCTGCAGCACGACTTGCCCTAACTGCTGAAAAATTGGTAGTGACCACAGCCAAACTCGCCGTAAGTGCCAAAGAAAAAGAAAGCGTCCGACGCAAATTGGTAGTGACCGCAGCCAAACTCGCTGTAACAGCCGAAGAAAAAGAAAGCGTTCGGCGCAAGTTAGTGATCACAGCAATCAAGCTTGCTATGACTGCATCAGAAAAAGAAAGTGTCAGAAGAAAGCTTGCTATAACCGCGAAGGAAAAGGAAATTGTTCGTCGCAAACTCGCGCTCACCGCAGAGAAACTAAAAAAATCCTATGAGACACTTGAAAAGAAAGTTTTCGAAAGAACCAAGAGTCTTGAGATGGCTCGAGCCAAAGAAGAAGCGATATTGTTGTCCATAGGTGATGGTCTCATGGCCACAGATGAAAAAGGGAATATTACTTTCATAAACAAAACAGCAGAAAAATTATTGGGCAAGAAAAGCCAAGATGTTGCTTCGAAGAAATTCTTCGAAGTTATTCCTCTGGAGGACGAAAGGGGGGTCTTCATCCCACTAGAGAAACATCCGGTTAATATGGTTTTGGTCTCTGGGGTGACAACAGCCACACTCCCAATCTCCTATTATAGAAGGAAGGATAAAACCAGATTTCCCGTGTCTATTTTGGCCACCCCGGTAGTTCTGGGTGGAAAGGTTATCGGAACTATCAAAGTTTTTAGAGACATCACTTATGAGCGCGAAATAGATAAGGCCAAGACAGAATTCGTCTCTCTCGCTTCTCATCAACTCCGCACACCTCTTTCTACGGTGAATTGGTATGCCGAGATGCTCCTGGCCGGAGATGTGGGGGATTTGAACGAAAAACAAAAAAAATATTTAGAAGAAGTTTATAGAAGCAATCAACGCATGGTTGAATTGGTCAATGCCCTTTTGGATGTGGCTTCGTTTGAATTGGGGACATTTGTTATGGATCCAGAATTGCTCGATATCTTAAAATTAGCCAAGAATGTTATCCGCGAGCAGAAGCCCCAGATTGATTTAAGGAATATTACCCTCACTTTTTCCTGCGAGAAGAAAGTTCCTTTCATCAAGGCAGATCCAAAACTTATCCGTATGGTTGTTCAAAATATTTTGTCTAATGCGGTCAAGTATACTTCTCAGGGTGGAAAAATTGCTTTCTCTATTGCTCTAAAGGATAAAAATAATGTTCTTCTGAAGATTTCTGATACGGGTTATGGTATCCCTAAGAACCAACAGGATAAAATATTTACTAAACTTTTTCGAGCCGATAATGTGAGGAATAAAGACACAGATGGGACAGGCCTCGGTCTCTATATTGCAAAATCAATAGTTGAAAACTCTGGAGGGAAGATTTGGTTTAAATCCACAGGAGGTAAGGGGGATATGGGGAGTACTTTCTATGTTGAACTTCCTTTACACAAAGGAAGAAATATAAATAAATAATAATTATATGGTTAAAAAAATTAAAAAACTTTTGAAACTAAAAACAATCTTAGTCATTGAGGATGAACGAGCATTGCTCGAAGCGATTAATGACAAGCTCGAGAAAAGCGGTTTCGCTGTCATTGCAGCTCGAAGTGTCGAAGAAGCCTTCAACGCCAATCTTAAGAAAGATAAATCAGGCAATATTACTATAAAGAGTATTGAACAAGCGTTGAATTATCTTGAAAGTCTGGGGAAAGTGTCTGCTATCTGGCTTGACCATCACTTATTAGGCAAGGAAGACGGCCTTGATTTCATTAAAAAATTTAAATGTAATGGTGGTCGTTCGAATAAAATTCCTGTTTTTGTAGTTTCAAATGCCGCCAGTCCAGTCACTATAAAATCTTATCT
>CAYITW010000079.1:0-4085 GCA_964366395.1 uncultured Candidatus Saccharibacteria bacterium | reverse complement strand
GAAGGAAAAGACGCGGAAGCCTCTCTCGAGACCGGAAGAGATTTTTATTTCACTTTCTTGGAGCGCTATCGAGCTCTCCTTGCTCCACGATTCACAGGAAGAACTGATCTTTGGTTTGTCGCTGAGAATTCTGATGAGTATCGAGAACTTGAGAAGCGAAATGGTCGGTATCATTCCGACAATTCACGTCCGTTCAACCTTCGGGTCATGCAGAAGTTTCCCGAAGGGTTCTTCGCACCAGAACAAAAACCATAGGTCAAAGTTCTCAACTACGAGGCGCACAAGGTGGGGAGTTTCCTCCCCACCGAATCACACAACGATTGTGTGATTTTTTGATGCAAAAAAATTTCGTTGAGCAATGTCTTGAAAGGAGACTAGTGAGGCTCGACGGAGTGAACTCAAGCAAAATTCTAGCAAGAATTTATGCGTGTCTCCTTGAGAGACGTTGTGAATAAGAAATTTTCTCCAATTGAAATATAGGTTGCACAATGCTTTATATTCTGTTAGACTAACTCTCGCATATGTCAAAAACAACTAATACTTCTAATACAGCAACTGCCCAAGTAGAGGCTCTTTTTACTGCTGGGGCACACTTTGGTTTCGTAAAGTCTCGAAGACACCCAAGTGCAAAACCTTTTATTTTTGGGGTCAAAAACAAAATAGAGATATTTGATCTTGAGAAAACTCAAGATTCATTAAACACAGCACTTGAGTTTGTAAGTGAGCTAGGTTCCAGAAATGCACAAATACTTTTTGTTAGTGGTAAAAACGAAGCAAGAAGCGCTATTGAAGCTGTGGGACAAAGTCTTAACATGCCATATGTCGCAGGACGATTTATAGGTGGAACTTTGACTAACTTCCCAGAAATTCGAAAGCGAGTAGAGAAGATGGAGTCTTGGATATCTCAAAAAGAAAAAGGAGAGCTTTCAAAATACACAAAGAAAGAGAGATTACTCATTGATCGAGAGATAGAAAAGCTCCACAGTTTCTTTTTTGGTATTTCAGTTATGAAAAATATACCAGCTGCGGTTTTTGTTGTTGATGCCAAAAAAGAGTTCATCGCTGTAAAAGAAGCCCAGAAAGTTGGAATCCCAGTTATCGCTTTGTGTGGAACAGACAACAACCTAAACGAAGTAGAGTTTCCAATCCCTGGAAACGACTCATCTAGAACAAGTATTGAATTTTTTCTTGGAAAAATGGCAGAAAGTTATAAGGCTGGTCAATTGAAAAAACCGGCAACTGTGTAGTATAATTAAACACCTATGACAGAAATTACAACTGAGCTTGTAAAGAGTTTGCGTGACAAAACAGGTATTTCTGTGATGCAATGCAAAAAAGCTCTTGAAGAAACAGGGGGGGATGTGGATAAGGCGATAGCCCTTTTAGCATCAAAAAGTGCTGAAATTGCCCTAAAGAAAGGGGATAGGACCCTTGGTGCAGGTGTTATTTCGTCTTACATACACAATACCGGTAACGTCGGAGCTATGGTAGAATTGTTATGTGAGACTGACTTCGTTGCAAAGAACGAAGAGTTCAAACAATTGGCAAGGGACATAGCAATGCATGTTTCAGCTACTAATCCAGAGTTTCTAAAAACGGAAGATGTTCGAGATCCTGCCACAGCTGACAGCGCTTTGCTTAATCAGTCTTTTATAAAGAACCCGGAAGTTACTATTACTAATTTAATTCAAAGTGCTACACAGAAGTTTGGTGAAAAGATAGAGGTTTCTCGTTTTGTTCGATACAACGTTTAATATTTTATCTAACTATATGACAATAATACTATTTATAATTTCTCTCGCTGTTTTGTGCGGACTCATAGCTTACAAGGTTTTTGAGATAAAAATTAAAAAAATTAATTTTATCGCTAACCTTTTTGAAAAAGGTGATGGCAAAATTCATGGTTTGTTAGAAAAACTAAACTTTAGGTATAATCGCTTTAAGAAAATTAGTCATATTTTCATTTTTGAGTTTTTACCTTCATACCTATATGAGCTTTTGGTTAAAGCAAAAGATTACGTTTCAAAAAAATACTACAGCACAGGGGATAGTTTCAGAGGACGAAGAGTTCTTCGAAACAACGGCTCAGTTTCTTTTTTTCTAGAAAGGTTAAGTCACGACAAAGTCTCGATTGACGAACCTAAGTTTTAGGAGCCACCTGTCAGGTTTGAACTGACGACCTGCCGTTTACAAAACGGCTGCTCTACCAACTGAGCTAAGGTGGCGGTACATATTTCTAATTTTCAAATAAAAACAACCTAGGTAATGTAACATTATTTAAACCTTTTTTCAACCCATCAATTCTCTTCTGTACTCGTTGCCACCTTAAGCTTCTGCACTTCAGGCACTATTTTTTCAAGGTTCTCCACACTTTGAAAACCATAGTATACTCTGTCTTTTACGAATATTGCAGGTAGCTCATTTCTAACTTTACTTATCGATATAAGTGTTTTTACCGCTGACACATCGATATCATAATCAAAAGAATAAACTCGTAGCTCTGGGTAGGTTTCTCTCAAATGTGTAAGGACAAAACCTTGTCTTTCGCAGTCTTCACACTTATCTCCGGAGTAAAAATAGATTATAGATAAGGGAGTCTTTTTACACTTCTCACTTATTTTCTGCATTAAAAGATAATCTTTTATTTGAAGGAGGGAATAGTATTTTTTTAAAGTAACAACTTCTGGGTCGTTGTGACCTCTTTGGTTTTCAGTATATGCAAGTTTGTTTTCTAGTTCCCCTAACTCTGATGAAAGCGCACCGACACCCACCTCTTTACAAGAATATTCTTCCAGAAGTGAAAATTGGGTTTCGGATGAAAGAATGTCTATCGCAATGTTGTCCTGGATACTTCTTATATCCTGCAGTTTTTTTTCTGAGAAGTAGTTACTCATAAAAATAGCAGTGACAAAAATAACTGCAGTTATTGCAAAAGAAAAAAAGTATTTCTTCCAGTTTATATTATCCTTCATATTTTATTGATTTTATCTCCAAGTAGCTTTGACTCCAAAGATGGCGTTAAACATAGCTTTACCCATCCAAACCGGTGCAATAAACATGTAGAGGCCCAAATAGTACACCATATCCATCCCTATATCCAGTTTACCTTCGGACATTCTTTTAGACATCAAAATCATCATTATTGAGCCAATAGTAACGACAACACCGACCAAGGCTAGGAGTTCTGTATTTAGGTAGAACCAATCAAAACTAAATGACGGGCTCCAATCAAAACCAACTGTCCAGATTTTTAAAATAAAGTCGAATATGTTTTTTAATATATTAAATATAAACATTATCGAAATAAACAAAACTGAAAGTAATGACAGACAAGCCATTGGTAGTATAATCATTCCGACGTTTCCGTATTTTTTTCTAAATATCATATCTCGATAATCTGTGGCGTTTTTTATAAAACCATGTGACCAACGAACTCGCTGTTTCAGGAGTTTCCTTACTGTTTTTGGTGGAACAGTGTAGACATAAGCTTTATGCGCATGGGCGATTTTATATCCGCTTTTCTGCATACGAAGACAGATTTCTATATCTTCTGTATTGTGAGCGTGTCTATATCCACCGAGGTTTTCAAAAACCTCACGCCTAAAAATAGAAAAAGGTCCGGGGGTTATATAGATGGCTTGCATGTAGTGGTACATCTTTCTTGTGAAAATACCGAAGCCATACTCCACTTTTTGCAAAAGTTCTAAAAAAGTTTTCGGTTGCCAGAGTTTTATGGACGGTGCCACAGCCATGATTTCTTTGTCTTGAAAATAGCTGACTATTTGTCTCAGTGCATCCTTGTGGACATATGAGTCTGCATCCAGGCATCCTACGAGGTCGGTTGTCATTTTGGAAATGCCGTAGTTTAAGGCGGTGTATTTACCGCCATTTTCTTTTCTATGGAGTAATATTTGCGGATGATTTTTGAATTTTTGCACCACCTTCCAAGTGTTATCTTTGGAGCCGTCGTCCACGATCATTATTTTAAGTTTGTCTTTCGGGTAGTCTAGGTTTAGTAGGGAATAGACAGTTTTTGAAACGGTTGTTTCTTCGTTCCAACAAGGGACGATAATAGTGACCGTAAG
>CAYITW010000078.1:0-4111 GCA_964366395.1 uncultured Candidatus Saccharibacteria bacterium | reverse complement strand
ACCAATCGTGGAACCAACCACTGAACCAGCGCCAGTGGTGGAGTCTGGGTTGTAAAAAAAACATCTAAGCTCTATATATCAATTGGTTTCAGCACCCATATGAAAGTGATAACATTACTTTCTCAATCACGCACAAAAAAAATACCCTTTCGGGTATTTTTCGATGCGCGGACTAGTGAACGAAGTGGGAACTGCCATTAAAAGCTATAAGGGATATATTTATATACCAAATCTCTAAATATCTATGGGTCTAACAATAACTGTGGCTTCCTTCTTGTTAATATCCATTGATACTAATTCAATCTCATAGCTATCTTGAGCCCTCTCTAATCTCGATATTCTAGCTCCTATGGGTGTTAGCGACTTTTGTCTAGTAGTCATCCAGTACGATGTCTCGTCACCCATAACTGCGGTTATTTTCAAAGTTACTGCCTGCTCTCCTTTTACATCACACCCACCAGAATCAGTTGCAGACAAAACCTCACAGGCATCCTCTGAGAATTTTACTATTGATACTTGAGCAAATTTTTTAGTCAATTCATTGCCAGATGAATACACTATTGTAGAACTTGTACCAGTGATAATATTACCTGAAATCGTAAATGGTTTACCAAATTCAAAAATGTGACTCTGGTCAATAACAACTTTATCCCCGCCTGCAACTATCTTAGTAAATGGTCTATTATCAACAACTGTAAAAGTCTTATCTGATTGATATAATATTCCACGATTATCACCAAATACTACTAATTTGTAATCATATTTAGGAAGAAATAATGTCGTAATATTCACATCAATTGAACCTGTTTTGGCACTAGATAAACCAGTAGTTGATATGTTGTGATAACCAAAACTCTGTCCGTCTTTTGATAATGTTTCTAACGCTATAGCCGTTGGAGCCTTACCTGAATCATTTTGCCACGTCATTTTGTAAGTTTTCCCTATCTCTAATATATTATCCGCACCCATAGGTGATGGTGTAATGTCTTTCTTTATTATCGGAAATAAACCACCGTCTTGTCCTGGTAAATTTTGATAATACCAAGGAGTTATTCCGCAATAAAAATCCTTTACCTCCCCAGTAAAATAATTTTTTGCTTTAATATTTGGTCCAACTGTACATAGATTTGCATAGCCGTTAGCTATAAAATAAAAGATACATATTACTAGCACAGAAATCAGTAATCCGACTATTGAAAATATTTTCTTCCAAAGCGATAATTGTTTGAAATTCTGAATCAATTTTAAGCTGAAGTGAAAAATTGTTATCGTAACAGCGACTGCAAATAAATAGAAAAGTAGTGATGGAGTGTCGAAATAAAAAAATAGACTGGCTACTAGCACCCCTAGATATGATATTTTCTTCATACCAAAATTATATCACAGTTCAAATGTAATACACCCGTTGGACCTTTTATGGTTTATTCATTATCCAAACTATCTCCATATACTGCTTTATATAAATTCACGAGATTGTTTGCTCTAAAAGATGCTTCTTCATCACCAATTTCAACACCAAACTTCTTTTTATACATCTGCTTAAACTCTTCAACTGATTCTTTGGGTATCATATTTATATTTCATCAGCCAGCTCAACAGCTTCATCTTCATCAAGTCCCTCTTCGTCAATCAATTGTTGAGCTTTTTCTGCTGTGTCCTCGTCAATATCGTGGTCTTCCATCAGTTGCTTGATGTCTTCGTCTATATCCTCTTCAATTTCTTCGTCTTTTTCCATATATCAATACACCGCTTGCTGATAACATTTCTCGCAATATACTATCTCTGGTTGTTCGGGAGCATAGCTAGTTTCAAACTGGTTTTCGCAACCTTTATTCATACATTTTCTCTGCCAGAGCTTTCTTGTTCCAGCAATTTTGTTTCTTTTTTCGTGCCTGCAGTTCGGACACTCTTTTGGGATAGGCAAATTAAGTTTTCTATATAAGTTCAGCTCATAAGGAACAATCTTGTAATTTCTACCGCAACTACAAACTAAAACTTCGTTTACTATTTCATCTTTTATATCATCAATACTATCTGGTATTTCCAAACTCTTCAGTGTTTCTTTTCCATAAGTGCCTACCAACTTGTCCCACCAAGGTAAATTCTTACTTTTACATTCTGCTTCCGTTAGAGGAAAATACTCTTGAGCAACTGTTTCGTTATAGCCAAAATTGCTCGTTCCTATCGGGAAAAACTGACCCCATTCTCCTGTTTCTTTCATATGCTCAATAATTTTTTCCTTCAGCATAATAAACTCTTCTTTTGAGTATTGCTTATTGAAAATACAATACTTCTTTTTATTTATGGCTATGCAACCAAAAAGGTCTGAAGAATTATTACATTTATCAGAATACCAAATATCATTGCAGTAGTGAGAGGCATTACAGTATCCCGAATTGCCCAAATTAAGAGTGCTGATAAGTTCAACATCAAATGAGGGCTTATATAAAGAGAAGTTTAGGTCATAACACTCTTTTGCGTCTAAGACATCAAATAACCATTTGCTGTCTTCGGCATTACTTGCATCAAAACTTTCTTTGACATTCTTACAATTAAATAAGTCATCGCCTGTGCAGTTAGGGCTATTGATTAAAGTAGCAAATTTTACTATCGCTTCTTTGGATTTGTTCATAAATTCTTTCTTGAAATCCTCTAGCCAAGCGTAAGATTTCTTATTAAAACCAGAAACAATTTTATTGTATTCCTCTCTTGTATAAGGTTTATTAAAAATATGATATGACTTATTTCTCAAATTCCAGCAACCAAAACAATCAGTGCAACCTCGGCAGTCATACATAAAATTACAGTTAGTGCAGTCCTGACATTTATTCAAAAAAGATGAGCCATAGATTTTATGGCAGTTTACACATTCATAATTGAGTTCAGAGTTATAGACAAAAGAGCAATCTAGGCAATCTTTTGAGTATTTTACGAATTTGCAGTAATAGCAGTATTCATTCCTTTCTCCTGCGATGTCAAAGTAGCAGTAATTATCATCGCCACAATAACTAACATAATCACTATTCTTGCAATTTACTATATCTAAAGAAAGAGTAGGCACTTCTTTATACATCTCTTGGAATTGTTCAAAAAACGGACGACTAAAATCAAATTCTCGCCCATATGCAGTAGGGTCTAACTTATCGCTCCACCAACAAGAAGGACACCAAACGACCTGCTTTTTATCTGAATGATAATATGAAATTACCTTCTGACTACAAGAATTGCAATTACGATAATAAAAAACACGCTCGTTTCTTATTGCTAATCTTCGTTGATGTCTACAATCTGGACAAAAAGTAGGCAGAGGAACTTTGACTTTTTCATAAAATCCAAAATCGTCTGGCTCCATAATGAAGTCATTTTTGCAGTTCTGGCAAATTTTGGTTTCTGACTTCATAAAATCTTTCTAACCTTTTCTAGTAAATCAGGAAAACTTGTATATCCTGCTTTTTTATTAAAATGCCCAGCGTTAGGAATAAATGTAAGTTCAACACCTAATTCTTTTGCTAGTTGTTCCCCGTTGCCGAGTGATACATAAGGGTCATTGTCGGAATGATAAACTGTGAAATGTTTAGAGTTGGATTGAATAGTAGACCAGTTGAAATCAAAACCACTAAAGCTACCGTCTCGCTCATAATTCGCAATCGGTTTTACTCCAATGGGTGTTCCAACTAAAAAAACTGCTCTAACTGGATGCTTTAGCTGTTCTAGTAATCTCAGAGTAAAAACACCACCTAAGCTATGCCCAATAAAAATAGTATTTTCATCAACATACTGTTCATAGTTCTTGAACACCTCAAACCACTCTGAAATTTTTGACGGAACTACTGGTGGTGAAGGAAATTGTGGCACAAAGACCTTGCAACCTTTGGCTTCCAGTTCTCCTTTTAGCCAAGGAAACCAGTTTTCTTGTGGATGTCCTTCTGTCCCGTGAAATATGAATACACTTGATTGCATAAAGTCATTTTAGCACTTTTAGTTATAAAACAAAAAACTCCCAAAATGGAAGTTCTTTGTTAGAGTAGCACTCTTGATATACCCGTAAGCCAGTTATCGCTTTTCACCGCTACCTTCTGTCCTTTCGGACAAATCCACCGCACAAGGCGGA
>CAYITW010000077.1:0-4141 GCA_964366395.1 uncultured Candidatus Saccharibacteria bacterium | reverse complement strand
CCGAGATCTACACTCTTTCCCTACACGACGCTCTTCCGATCTAACGGTTAGTTGATGGTGGCTATGGTGTAGCGGTAGCACAAGAGCTTGTGGAGCTTTTAGTTCGGGTTCGACCCCCGATAGTCACCCAAAAAAATTCTAAAACAAAAAAAGCCACCTCGGTAGGTGGCTCACCAGCTAGTGGATTTTTTGGTCTAGAACTTCTTCTGCGGACTCAGGTTCTGAGCTTGTTGGAGTGTTGAAATGGATAAGTGCGTGGAGGACATTGATTCGCGTCTCCGTCTCCATATCCAGTTCTCGCATTTCTTCATCCATAGTATCAACATCAACGTCCTCATTTTTCAAAAATCGGATGATGTCGTCCATCGAGATGTTTTCATCAAGTGCGAACTGAACCAGTATAGCTGAGCTGTTGTCACCAACAATTTCAGCCCTACTAAGTCCAATTAGGATTTCCTGCTTACTGAACCCAGCCGTAACGAGCGGTGTGAAAGCATCTTCCAACTGATCATCAGAAAACTCGTTGAACGAGTGTTCCGTTGAAAGGATGGTTTCTGCATCAAAACCACAAGCTTTTAGGATTCTTGCTGCTACTTCGAAGTCGATTTCGTCATCACGACGAAGTTCTTCATACTCGTTGCTATCTGACAAATCGACTTCGAGAGTCTTAGCGATTCTCGCAACTGTGTCAGGCTCTTTGTCCAGCTTAAGTAACCTGATCACCGCTCCCAGATTCAAACCAGTCTGGCGGTAAAGAATCACAACAGATTCTTCTTTCGAGCAACCCATGTGAGCAGGTAACTCCAGAAAGTCTTCATCGTCATCTTCAACTGTAAATGGTGCTTTGACGATTTCGAAAGTTTTTTCCGCTCTTTCGGCAACTGTCGAACCTTGAGCCAAAGGCATGACAATGTCTGCTAATTCTCTTACCTCAAGGTTCTCCTCGTCAACGAGCACTCCAGCGACTTCTCCAAGTTCATATCCTTGGCTCAACATGAAAGTGCTAACCTCGGACGGAGAGTAGCCGACCTGTAGAGCTCCGCGAACAATATTGTCTACCGTGACTCGTTCACTGAACTCAATCATTGCAGTAGCAAGAGTGGTGTGCGTATCCAAACTCAAGTTGGCTACTTTTTGTTTACGCAACCAATCCGTTAGTCGTTCCCTCGGATTCTCTTTCAGTACCGAGACTGTCGGTGCTGGAGAGGAATCTCTTGACGGAGCAGGTCGCTCTGATTCTTCCGTTGCCTTCTTTTTTCTTGGACGAAAGATTAGGTAGCCAGCGATTAGAACAACCAAAGTGATAAATACAAGAGTCCCAGGCGTAACATTCATCCACTCCTCCTTGTTGTGTGAGTTTCAACTTACAATTTCTGGGTAACTTATAACGTAAGTTGAACAATTTGTAAAGTTTAAAATTTCAAATACACCAAAGGGATTTATTGCTAATAAATTGTTATACTTTTACTATGGAAATTCTAATTACTGAAAAATCATCTGACTATGAGCTCCTCGATAGCGGCCACGGAGAAAAGTTGGAAAGATATGGAAAGGTGATTTTATCTCGGCCAGATCCACAAGCTTTATGGCCAAAAAATTTAGAGGAAGAGGTTTGGAAAAATGCAGATGCAACATTTACTAGAGCGGGAGTGTCTGGTAAATGGAACATAAAAAATGAAATCAAAGAACCTTGGGTTGTCGATATTACAGGATTGAAATTTGCTCTAAAACTTTTGCCTTCTAAACATCTAGGTATTTTCCCAGAGCAATCATCGAATTGGAGGTGGTTAGAGGAGAGAATCGCCTCATCGGCGATCCGCCGAGGAGGCGGAAAGGTACAAGTTTTAAATCTTTTTGCATATACTGGAGGAGCCACACTTGCTTGTGCGAAGGCGGGGGCAGAAGTTGTTCACGTAGATGCATCAAAATTTGCTGTGGACTTGGCTCATAAAAATTTAGACTTATCCGGACTATCCGAAAAACCTGTTCGTTTTATTGTTGATGATGTCCGGAAATTTGTAGAAAGGGAAATAAAAAGAGGAAAAAAATATGACGTGATTTTATTGGACCCACCAGTCTATGGGAAGGGGGTTAAAGGGGAGGTTTGGAATATAGAAGAAGATTTAGGGCTGTTGCTTTCTCGTCTAAAAAATATACTCTCCCCAAATCCATTAGCTGTTGTTATAAATGGCTATGCATCTGGATATTCTCATACCACTTATCATCAGTTACTTGAATCAATGGTAGGAGGTTTAAAAGGAAAAATATCCTCGGGTGAGCTTGCAATAAAAGAGTCTTCAGATAACCGTCTTCTTCCTTGTGGTATTTTTGCAAGATGGGAAAAATAAAATATGTATACATTTGATATTTTTGTACAAAATTATTTCTCACTTACTAGGACACCAGTTCTTACAGATATAGTGTACATTATTACCAGTTTATTTGACGCGTCAATCCATTTCATACTAATAGTTTTATGCATCACGGGACTTATTTATTTAGTTAGAAATCTTCGATACGCATTACTTTTTTTTACAGTACTTTTTTTTGGAGCAGTTATAGTTTATACATTAAAAAATATTTTTGATGTCGCTAGGCCCTTAGATGGTTTTGTATCAGTATTTGGATCCAGTTTCCCGAGTTACCATGCTACATCAGCTACAATATTTTTCGTAATGCTTATGCATGTTTTTGACTCCCACTTTAAGAGTTTTGGTCGAATTGTATGTAACATTTTTTGTGTCACAAGCATCTTACTTGTAGCGTTCTCACGGGTCTATCTAGGGGTTCATTGGTTAAGTGATGTTCTGTTTGGTATAATTCTCGGAGTTCTGATTTCTTACATTGCCGTAGTTATTTTTAAGTTTATAATAAATAGTTGGGATAGGCGTCTAAAAGCAAGATGAATTATTAATTTCCGCCTCATCGGCGGATAACAAAAATAAAAATATGTATCAATATTTAAATGATGTTCAAAAGAATAGGTTATTTAATGGAGTTTTGGCCACAGTAGTTTTATTGGCTTTGTTTTTAGGGTTTAAAACACTTAATACTATAAAAGAGTTTTCATCTATCGGTGAGGGAGTTTATCCTGCTAATACTATTTCCGTCAGTGGAAAGGGTTCGGTTTTTTCAATACCTGACACAGGCTCATTTTCGTTTACGGTTAGCGAAGAAGGAAAAACCGTAAAAGATGCACAGGATAAAGCAAGTAAAAAAATGAACGCTATTCTAGACGCAATAAAGGAGATGGGGATAGAGGAAAAAGATATTAAGACAATCGGCTACAGCTCAAATCCAAAATACGAATACCAAAACGCAATATGTAGAGAGGGTTACTGTCCTCCAGGTAAACAGGTACTTCTAGGTTACGAAGTTAGTCAAACAATTGCTATTAAAGTCAGAGACACAGAAAGTGCTGGTGAAGTTTTGACTAAAGTTGGAAGTTTGGGCGCCTCAAATATAAGTGGTCTTAGTTTTGTCACTGACGATGAAGAAGCTGTTGCCGCAGAAGCTAGAGAAGAAGCGATAAAGGATGCCAAAGAAAAAGCAAAGATTCTTGCTAAGTCTTTAGGTGTTAGGCTTGGGAAAATCGTAAGTTTCAATGAAGCTGGAAACTACCCTCAACCTTTTCTTTATGGAATGGGTGGAATGGAAGCCAAAGCTGTAAGTATGGACGTAGCCACTCCTCCACAGTTACCAGTTGGGGAGAATGAGATTGTTTCTAATGTCTCTATTACCTACGAAGTAAAGTAAAGTTGACTTTATAGTTTAAAAGAGTAATATAGTAAATGACCCCCAGAGGGGTTTTTTACTACAGGTAATAAAAAAACTATGTCGCTCATCACTTACTTAAAAGATACACAAGCAGAACTAAAGCATGTTAGTTGGCCGACCAGAAACCAAACTATTGTGTTTACTATAGTTGTGGTACTAATCTCGATATTTGTCGCTTTTTTTCTAGGTTTTTTTGATTATATTTTCAAGCTGATTCTTGAAAAATTTGTCGTCTAGACCTTTATAAACTTTTCGAATTTTTAACTTTACAACTGACGTATGTCAAAACAACAACTACAAACAGGTAGAAATTGGTATGTAATTCACACTTACGCATGATATGAAAATGCTGTTATGCGTAATC
>CAYITW010000076.1:0-4223 GCA_964366395.1 uncultured Candidatus Saccharibacteria bacterium | reverse complement strand
GTGCACCCGGCAGGAATCGAACCCACATCCACGGTTCCGAAGACCGGTACTCTATCCGTTGAGCTACGGGTGCATAAAACATAAAGATTGTACAAAAAAATCTAGGTTCTGTCTATGTTTTTAGTTGAATGATATAATTAAATCAAAATGAAGCATTTTTCTATTCCAAAAGAAGTTTTAAATGTTACAGAAAATCTAGAAAAAGCTGGGTTTGAAGCTTTTCTTGTGGGTGGATGTGTTAGAGACTTGGTTTTAGGAAGAGAACCGAAAGACTGGGATGTGACTACAAATGCTGTACCAGAGGAGATTATAGCCCTATTTCCCAAGACTTTTTACGAAAATACATTTGGAACGGTTGGGGTTGTCGCAGTCCGTGAGGACGGAGATGCTGAGACAGAAGTCGAAGTAAAAGAGTCTCTGAAAGTAATTGAGGTCACTCCATATAGAATAGAATCAGACTATACTGACAACAGACATCCAGATAAAGTAACTTTTAGTAAAAAGTTGGAGGATGATTTACAAAGACGTGACTTCACTGTGAACTCTTTGGCGTATTCCGTTTCTAAAAATGAATTGGCGGATTTGTATGATGGACAGAAAGATATAAAAAACAAGATTATTCGTACGGTAGGGGATCCAGTCGCCCGTTTTACAGAAGACGGTCTTAGGATGCTACGGGCTATCAGACTTTCTGCGGAACTTTCTTTTGAAATCGCTCCGGAAACAGAAAAAGCTATTTTGGAAAATGCACACCTGCTAAAAAATATTTCTATGGAACGTATTAGGGATGAATTTACTAAAATGATACAGTCCACTGAACCAATGATGGCTCTAACTAGCCTCAAAAAGCTTGGTTTGCTTTCGTATATAGTACCAGAACTAGAAGAAGGGGTGGGAATTGAACAAACAAAAACTCACGCTTATGATGTTTTTGAACATCTACTTCGTTCTGTGCAACATTCAGCCCAAAAAGGTTATTCTCTTGAAATACGCCTAGCGGCGCTGTTTCACGATATCTCAAAACCAGAATCTAGAAGAAAAGGGGAGGGAACTTGGACTTTTTATGGTCATGAAGTGCTTGGTGCTCGTGTAACCAAAAAAATACTGGAAAGACTTAAATATCCGACTAAAATTATTGAAAAAGTTGTGAAACTGGTCAGATGGCATATGTTCTTCTCTGACACCGAGCAAATTACGCTCTCAGCGGTCCGTAGAATGATTGTAAATGTAGGTAGGGAAAATATATGGGACTTAATGAATCTACGCATATGCGACCGTATAGGCACTGGCAGACCCAAAGAAGACCCGTATCGTCTCCGCAAATACCACGCGATGATAGAGGAGGCGCTTCGAGACCCAGTTTCTGTGGGAATGCTCAAGATTGACGGTAAAAGACTTATGGAAATAGTGGATATCAAACCAGGACCAGTTATTGGTTATACTTTGCACGCCCTGTTAGAGGAAGTTTTAGAAGATCCAAAGAAAAATACAGCGGAATACCTTGAAAATAGAGCAAAAGAGCTTGTTTTGCTTCCTATAAACGAACTGAAAGTCCTTGGAGAAAGTGGAAAACAAACTAGAGACGAAGCGGATGAAGAGGAGGTGAAAAGAATACGATCTAGTCATTGGGTAAAGTAAAAACCACACTTCGGATTACCTCAGTGTCCTCAATTTTTCATTCATAGATTACTATGAGTAAAATTGGGAATAAAAAACCGCCCAATGAGGATGGTCCGTGTGTTATCTTTACACAGACACTCATCATTGAGCGGTTTGAGGGGAAAAGAGTGAACCAGCAAAAATGAAGCAGGATACAATATCACGAACTCCAAAAAAATAGATATAAAGTGAGGATATTTTGATCACCACACTTCACCTGAACCAGAACACCTTTTAGGGGGGACCCGGCCGAGTCCCAAAAAAGTACAAACAACAAAGAACAACTGCTAAGAAAATCAGCCCAGCACAGGGTTTATTGTATCGGACATTTAATCTTGCTCTGAATTTATTGTATGTCCTTTAAAAAACATTGTAAAGGACATTTCTGTAAAAAGTGTGGATAAGTTTTAGAATTCCCCAATTAGTTTTATTTCTAGCTCTAGATTATAACCTGAATCTTCTTTAACTTTCAGCTTAACTAAACTTATTAGAGTTGAGACGTCCCTTGCTGTAGCACCTCCAATATTTACAATATAGTTTGCATGTTTTTCTGAAACTTGTGCTCCACCAATTTTGTAACCCTTTAGTCTAGCTTTTTCTATGAGTCTGCCAGCACCAACTCCTTCTATCTTTTTAAATACTGAACCACAAGAGGGGAACTCTACCAGCTGTGGTTGTTTTTCGCTTCTCCATCTCAAATTTTCTTCTATTTGTTTTTGTATTGATTCTTTATCCTTAGGAGTCAGGGTGAAGGTAGCTTCTGTAACAAGAAGATTTCTATTATGAAGTATGCTTTCATCATATCCGAACTTGAAAAAGTCTTTATTGACCGTTTGAATCTCATTATTTTCATCAAGAATCTCAGCAGAATTAAAAATTGAGTCTATAAAGACAGTTTCTTTTCTACTTGGAGATAAGAAATGCAAGTTTTGCCACAAAGCTCCTCCTATAGTACTAGGAATTCCTGCGAAGTGTTCCATGCCAGAAAGATTTTTGTCTTTTGTTACCTCAATAAGGTCGGCTACAATGACCCCGCTATCAGCAGTCACCGTATTCCCAGAAATAGAAACTGAATTTGTCTCATTTTTTATTACCAAACCTCGAAAACCTTTGTCTCCAATAAGTATATTCGCTCCGGAACCTAGAATAAAATAAGGTATATTACTCTTTCTTACCTCAACGACAGCACTAATTAAATCTTCCTTTGTTTTAGCAATAAAAAAATAGTCAGCAAGACCACCAATTTTGTAAGTTGTGTAAGGAGCCAATGGAATATTGGTTTGTAAATTCTTTATTTTTAACATTATTCTTATTCAACAAACTAGATCGCGATTTCTAGCTCTATTGGGCAGTGGTCAGAGCCGAGAATGGAAGCCAAAATGCGAGATGCTTTTACTTTTTCTTTTAGTTTCTGACTTACAAAAAGATAGTCAATTCTCCAACCCACATTTCTCTCACGGGCATTTGCAAAGTGACTCCACCAAGTGTAGTGACCGTTGCCTTTTGTAAATATTCTGAAAGTATCTACGAAACCGCTATCTACCATTTTTTGGATTCCTTCTCGCTCTTCTTTTGTAAAACCTTTTTTACCCTCGTTTTCTTTTGGACGAGCTAAGTCATTTGGAGTGTGAGCGACATTTAAATCCCCGCAGAAAATTACGGGTTTGTTTTTGTTTAGTTCATCTACGAAAGCTAGAAATGCTGGGTCCCATTGCTTGTGACGGAGGGGGATGCGTGAGAGATCGTCTTTAGCGTTCGGCGTATAGACAGTTGAAACGTAAAAGTTCTTAAATTCTAAAGTAACTACTCGTCCCTCTGTATTGGCATCACCGTAACCATCGTCGACTATTCCATACTTTTTAGCTATTTTCTCTGGAATGCCAAGAATAACACTTTCTGGTTTTATTTTGGTAAAAATTGCTGTGCCACTATACCCAGCTCGTTCGGCAGAATTCCAATACTCCTCATATTCAGGTAGATCCACCTCGCTTTGATTCTGCTGCGCTTTTGTTTCTTGTAAACAAATAATATCCGGCTTGTATTTCTCCACAAACGGCACAAAAAGTCCTTTTTTGTGGACTGCTCGTATACCATTTACATTCCAGCTAACAATTTTCATAAACAAAGTGTAACATAAGATTTTTTTATAAAAAGAAACCCGCCCTCGAAGTGAGAGCGGGGACAAAATGAGACGTCAAGCTACTTGAACTTGTAGACCAAGTAGACCCTGTAGGACAAAGCGAGGCGCCAGAGATCTTCCTCACTCGCGCCGGGGGTATAAAAGCGAACCCCAGCAATCTTTACCTCCAACAACATGCGCTTTGACATGTTGAAGGTGGCAAGTCCTTCAACAATTGTTCTTCGGTTGTCGTAGGTCTCGGCGATGTCGTGCCTGACATCCACGATGAGTTCGTAGACGCCTTCGGACGAGAATCGGTAGCCCCCAAAAGCTGACAGGGCTTTTTTCGTCCAAGGACCGGTGAAACTGACGAACTCAACACCACCGACCGGACCAGAACCTCTCGGAGTAAACCCGAAGGTCCCCCGATAGATAATGGACTGGC
>CAYITW010000075.1:0-4233 GCA_964366395.1 uncultured Candidatus Saccharibacteria bacterium | reverse complement strand
TAGCAGGAATACTGAATATAGATGGCAAAACTATAAACAAACTTATTGAAAAACATATCTCACAATTTGGTCCTGTGATTCCAACAGATAAAGAAGGTGTGGAATGGACTCAAGAAAAAGGTTGGCAACTCGCAGAAAGTGGAAAAAATAGTTGGCTTTCTAGAACCGCAATAGCAGGAATACTGAATATAGATGGCAAAACTATAAACAAACTTATTGAAAAACAACTCTCTCTAAACCCTGAGTGGTCACAGGCGTATTTAGCTAGTGGTCAAAAAACTATTTTATTATCTCCAAAGCTACTTGAAGCATTAAGCGGTTTAGTCCCAGGAGAAACTCAAGAGGACTGGAGGATGGTTAGCCCCCTAGCAAAAGAATTAGGGGTTAAATGGAGCAAACTAAAGGAAACCGCAGAAAGTTATAGAAACGAGCATCCGGAATGGTTTAAGAGATTTAAGTTAAAGCGAGGTATATGGGCAGAACACTATGCTCCTGATCTAGTTGGGATTCTTAAAAAGGAGTTTTTAGTTAGAGTAGAAGGCTTTGAGGTTGCTCCAGAAAGTTGGTACACAATGGGTGATCTAGTCAAGAAAAAGGAAACCGGTTATGGCGTTATTCAGAAACTTACAAGTGATTATGACAAAGATAATGAGCGTTGGTTTAAAAAGTATTTAAGTAAACAAAACAAAGTTGAGATATATTTATCTCCAGAATTAATTAAAATAGTTGAAGAACAACTTAATGAAGAAATAATTGCTCCTGAAGGCTGGAAAACTGTGGGTACTTTGGCCAAGGAAATCAATAGGTCACATCTATTTGTACTAAGAAGAACAGAAAAATACAGAAATGAACACCCAGAATGGTTTAAAACTTTTAAAAACAGCAAAGGCACAATATCTTTTGTGCATCTATCTCCCGAATTAGTTTCTATAATAGAGGAAGAATCTAAGAATATTGAAAAGGCTCCGGAAAGTTGGAAAACTGCAAAAACTTTGTCTTTGGAGCTTGCGGGAAACGGTAAAAGTAGAAATAGAGAAGGCCTTGTGAGAATTGCTGAAAGACACAGAGATGAACACCCAGAATGGTTTAAAGATTATTTACATTCAGCTGGTCAAGTTAGGGAACATTATTCCCCGGAACTTATAGAAGTAATCGCCAAAGAACTATCGTTGTCCGAAGAAAAAAGAGAAGCGGTTGAAAAAGCTAGAAAAATTGAAAAAGATTTAGAAAACTTCTCGACAGAAGTTGCTATGGGCGAATCACTTTCAGCTCAAGAGTTCAGGAAGCTTGTTGGTTTGTTTGGCAACACACAAGTGGTGGACATGTTGTACAAATATAAGCCAGAGTTTACTGGAGTATCCCCCGAGTACGTTAAGGGCACCTTAGCGAAATATCTCGGTGATTTTTTGGTCGTTAGAAATAGTTTTAAAATAAAAGATCTTGGCGAAGCAGTACCTTACTTATCAGAAAGGCCTTTTAAAGAAGCTCTGTTCGATGTTATAAAAGATGCAACCTTAACTGACTATCATGATAAAAAGCTAAATACAAAAGAATCAGACGATAAACAGATAATTGCTGATTATATCCAAACGCTTCGAACAAGCACAATCCAACTCAATAGCCCTGAATTGGCAGAAGTCATTAATTCAGTTGAGCGATATTACGATTCACTTTTCAACGACTTTGAAAAACCATCAAATATAGTTAGCGTTCTCGAGGAGGGTAGACCGTTCCCTGATCTTAACCAAGCAATAAATATTAAAGAAATTTCAGATAAGAAAAAAATGTTGATAGCGGACGAAATGGGTTTGGGTAAAAGTGCTTCGGCCATTCTTTCAAAAGAATATCTACATTCAAAATTGGCTTTGGTTGTAGTCCCAAGCAATGTTTTAAACACGTGGGAAAGATATCTCTCAGATGAAGTCTCTGAAGATGGTGAACAAATTGGCTATTTTAAAAAAGGACAAGCACCGAGGGTATTGTTGGCAGAAGATCCAAAGTCTTTGGAAGAGGCCGAGGAATCAAAACCAGACTATATTCTTATTTCGCAAGAGAAATTAACCGAAAAATATTTAGAAAAGCTAAAAGAACTCGGTTATGACATGTTGATAGTCGATGAGGTTCACAAACTAAAAAACCTTGAAGAAGGAAAAAGAGCCCAAGGGGTTATTCAATTAGCAGAAACAATCCAAGGAGAAGGAAAGCATTTGGTGATGCTGTCTGGAACCCCTGTACCAAACAAAATCAGAGATGTTGCTATGACATTGAAGCTTCTCTATCCAGAAAAATTTGAAGATGTTGAGGATAGAGAATTAGTTAACAATATAATTAACGGTGATTTGGTGGATATACGCAATCTTTTGGTTCCAAGAATGCAAATGAAAGAATTAAAGGAAAGCATAGAGATGCCAAAACTCACCGAAGAAACCATTGTTACTAGGCTTTCAACAGGTGAACAAGATATATACGAGGAAGCACTGCTTGATGATGACGAGATAGTTGCAAATACAAAGATGAGGACTCTTAGAAAATTCTTAATGAATCCTTCATCTATTGAAATCACCCCAGACATTGGAAGTTCAAAAATAGAAGATGCACGTAACCATTTATATGAGGTTTTTAAGACAAAGAACAAGGTTGTTATGTTTGTGAATTCTTATATAGAAGGAATGATAAGAGGAGACAATTCGATTATCGAAAAACTGCATTTACCATCAGACATAGAAATAAAAATTATAGAAGGAGAGGTGCCAATGAAAGATAGACCAGGTATTCAAAAAGAGTTTCAAGAAACTGATCGTAAGGTGCTATTGGTGGTAAGTGGAGACACCGCGGATGTTGGAGTCGATTTCTCATCTGCCGAACATGTTTTTGTCTACAATGAACCTTGGACTCTATATCAAAAGAAACAGCAGATTGCCCGTGTTTATCGACCAGGACTTAAGAATGACTTAACTGTTGCTACTTCTGTTGTGGAGGGAACCATTGAGCAAGGAATAAAAGAATATATACAACTAAAATACAATGCTATACAGAAACTCCTCAAAGGTGTTCCGATTACTGATATTGAGAAAGAAATGTTAAAACAAGCAGAAAAGCAAAAAACTCCAGATATTGAAGGTGACACAAAATTAGCAAGTGAATGGTTAAGTTCTCCTCAAAATAGACTTCGTCAGTTTTTCGCCATGACAAAAGAGGTTGGTGAAAAGAATTTTCTTAAGTTCCTTTTAGAGCATGGTGATGAATATGCTGAATCTTATTCTGGTATGGGTAGTAGAGGGTTTCAAGCTAATACAGGAAGAGTTTCTGGCACACTGATTGATAACTTTGCAACAGAAAAGAAACAAAGAATTTCTGACATAAGAATTTTAGATATAGCCTCTGGCCCAGAAATGCTCAAGACTCACATCGGAGATAAGTATCAAAACCAAGTGGTTAGTTTAGATATTAACCAAGCTTATTTCCAGAACAGAGAAAGGAGTGCGGTTGTAGGAAGCTTTAAAGAACTTCCAATTAAAGAAGGGACAATTGATTATACTAATTTATCTCTTGCTCTTGATATAACCAAGTTCGTTCCGTCCAAGGGAGAATACGAGAGGTTGGCGGTTCTTTCAGAAATGAACAAGGTTCTGAAGAATGGAGGTAGGGCTATTATCAACATGATTTATTCTGACAGATTGAAAGATAAAGAAAAGTTTAAGAAAATTGTTGAGGCCGCAGGTTTTAAAACGGTTGAAAAATATACAGGAGATATCTCTTCCGGGACACAATATCAATCTCACTGCATAATTCTTGAAAAGGTGGGTGATGTAAACAAAGACTTCGACGAGTTTATAAAGGAAATAGGAGAAGAAAACATGGACGGAGCAAAATTAAAAGATAGTGACGTGTCTCTTAAAAACAGTAGAAGGATAATTAGTGTGTTCGAAATAAACGGTAAGCATATACCAATTGTGTTCAATGAGAACGACAGAGAATTATTAGAAGAAGAACAATCAATTCTCAAAGAAGGTAGAAGTCTTAAGGAGAGATACAAAACAGTTAAAGCTATACCCAAGGAAGAAATTATACGTGGCGGGTTCATAAGAATTTTTAATGGTAAAAGCTATCGTCTTCTTAAAAAGTCTGAAAAGATCGGTGGCTTTGTGGATGTTAGATAAGCGGATAACTCTGATTTGCATAATTGCTGGGTCAAGCATTGATTAATAAAAATAGCGACATTAATTGTCGCTA
>CAYITW010000074.1:0-4235 GCA_964366395.1 uncultured Candidatus Saccharibacteria bacterium | reverse complement strand
ATCGTCTGATTTTCGTCCCTTTCTTTTCTTTAGTTCTGGTTCAACAACATTTTTATGATACGAAGCTATGTTTTGCAAGCTTTCTGCTTGGAGAATATCATATCGTCTGTCCATCTCTTTGGCTGCCCATTTCAAAGCAAGAATAGTTTTCTTGGCATCTGTAATAACAGGAGTAAGTAAATGAGGTATCTTGTTGTACAAAGTAAGCTCCACCCTTTTAGGGTCTATCATTATAAACTTCAGGTTGTTTGGAGAGTTTCTGTAAAGAAGTGAGGTGATAATAGCGTGTATAGATACAGACTTTCCAGAACCAGTAGCGCCAGCGATAAGTAAATGAGGAGCTTTTGCTAGGTTCCCAAAATAAGACATGCCGGAGATTCCTTTACCCAAGGAAACCAAAAGGGGCTTATCCGAATTCTGAAATTCACTTCCAGCCAACAATGTACCCAAACCAACAGTTGTTTTTGTGCTGTTCGGTATTTCTATTCCGACTAAGGATTTTCCTGGTATCGGAGCTTCAATACGGATTGGGTGTGCTGCAAGGGCTAGTGACAGATCGTTTTGGAGACCAACAATTCTAGATAGTTTTACTCCTTCAGCCGGTTTCAATGCATATCTGGTTATCGATGGTCCGATAGAGATTTCATCCATTTCTACGTTGATACCAAAGTTTTGCAATGTTCTTTTTATTATGTTTGAGTTTGCTTTTATGTCTCCAACTCCTGGTTTTCCACGATCTTCTTGAAGAAGAGAAAGTGGTGGAGGTGTAAACTCTTTGCCATTAAAGGATAGAAGACTGATACCAAACTCATCTTTTTTACTACTCTGAGGCACTTCATCAACCTTCTTTAGTTCAGGGGTTTTTTCAATAACACTATTTCCTTTTCTCAAATCTTGTAGGGTCTCTTGGCTAAGTCCTCCAGGGTTAGCGATAATAAGCTCGGGCCCAGAATCCTCTGTGCCAGGTAAGACCTCCTTTTTCCTAAAGAGGGAAGTGATGAAGGTGAATTTTAGAGGCGCATCAAATATAGTAAGGCAAGAAATAACAATAAGAGCCAAAAGAATCACAACACTAGCGTAAACATCAAAAAGACTCACGAGTGGGCTAGAAATAAGACCACCAACAAAACCTCCTTGGTCAGGCAAAGTTATGTTTATCAGCCCTAGTCCAGATATAAAAAACAATATTCCACCAATGGTGTGTGTAAGAGCAAGCTTTTTTTTCAGTGATTTGAAGAAAGAAACAGATAACATTATGAATATAATCGGCAAGAGGTAATACCCAATACCAAAAAGAATATCATGGAATATCTTAAAAGATTGTTCACCAATAAAACCAGCAAGATTATGACCTTCATTATTTTCAAAACTAGAAAGTATAAAAAATATACTTAATACAAAAAACAAAACAGCAATTATTCCTTGCAAAGTTTCGTCCCTTAAGTACTTGTAAGAGGAGTCAACATCATCATCCCTCTTTTTTTTCTTACTTTCCTTCTTACCATTCTTAGCCATACATATATTTTATCAAATACAGGACAACTTGTCCCTCCCTAGTTTCAGCGTTCTTATTAAGACATTTCAAAGGTCTCCCAATACATAGAATTTACATAATACTCTCGATTCTAACCAGAAAACACTGAAACTGGGAAGGGACTTGCATAAATGTCCTTGATAGGTGTATAATGGACGTACTTGACGAGATTAAGGACATCTGTTATTATATAGGACATCATAAGGACAAAACACAGGGTATAAAGGACACTAGTTAGTCCATTTAACTACACACATTATGGAGCCTGAAAAAAGAATTTCTACCGCTTTTTCACAAAATAGTGTTGAACCTATTAGTTTTTTCGACAAAGACTCGTCATTTGTTTTTGCATATAAAAAGACAGAGAAGTTGGCGTCCGCTACATACATGGTTACAAGTTTGTTTTCTGAAAGTGAGCCAATGAAGTGGACTCTTAGAAAGAAAGTCAACGAACTTTTGTCTTTTATGCTTGGTTACAAAGAGGTTAATCAGTCCAACTCATCCGATTTTATTGTCTGTGTGAATACTAAAATTTTGGAGCTTGTTTCCTTGTTAGAAATCTCACAGCGTGGAGGGCTTATTACCTCTATGAATTTCTCTATTTTAAAAAGAGAATTCTCAATTTTAATTGACGCCTTGGGGTCTGCCAAAATTTTACCGAAAGAAGCTTCACATAACACTCTTTCCAAAACTTTTTTTGATGTAGATGGAAGTGTTTTAAATATAAAGGACAGATACGGAGTATTAAGTCACAGAGTTGATGGTATAAAGGACATTCCTATTTTGAAGAGTAGAGATGAGTTTAAAAGGTCAAATCGTCAGAATATTATTTTAAATCTATTGAAGAAAAAGAATGAATTGACAATTAAGGATATTTCGGAGGTAATAAAGGATTGCAGTGAAAAGACGATACAGAGAGAGTTGATTTCCTTCATTTCTGCTGGAGTCATAAAAAGGACCGGAGAAAGACGTTGGAGTAAATACTCCCTTGTATAGGGGAAAATAGGACTCTATCTAGCTAGAATTTTTGGTTTACATATGTTATTGCATAGGGTAGTTTGGGTTTTTAACAGGACGCTTACATAAAAGCCAAAAAAATGAGGTATTGACAGAAAGGTTGACTTTTCTGGTCTTTTTTGGAATACTGGCTGTAGTGGAGATTTTAGCTTGGTGGCTATTTTTCAACAAATAATGGCTAAAAAGTTAGAGTTATCCACACAACTAGTTTGAAAGTCTTATCCAGAGAAGATATAATGATTCCTGTGCAAGTGTTTTAACACCTTGTACAGTTTACTGTATTATCTCTTGTCAGAAAGGAAAGTTATTTGAAAACTAAATATGGATTTTTAAAGGTGCGAGGCAAGATCGTACCCTCAGATTTACGGAATATTCCTTCTTTTCAGTATTCAGAAATTCTACTCAAACTCATCATCTATTTTTTTGCTTTGTGTCGAAACACTCGGCTCTGCTTTATGTGGAGATGTGAGTGAAATATAAAACAAAAAAATTAGTATGTAGATACAGTCACAACGATATAAGTGGAAACATTTGTATTTTGTGAGTGTATTGAAAATTATTAAGGTTTAGTTAATCGTTTTCAATAACATCTCTCTACACATAAATTATTAATAGTAAAAGTAGAGGGGGGTTGTTTTATTAAAAATATATATGATAACAAAATCAATAGCTACAAAGTATGTTGCTGTTGCTGTCGGATTTGCAATGACAGTTTCTGCATTTATGCCAGCTTTGGCTTCTGCTGATACTGCTTCAGATCTACAAGCACAGATCAACAGTCTGCTCGCAACGATTCAATCATTGCAAGCACAACTTTCAGCTACAACAGGTGGTTCAACAGGTTATACATTCAATACAAACTTAACAATGGGTAGTACAGGTGCTGATGTTATGAACTTACAAAAGGTTCTAAACATGAGTGCTGATACTCGAGTTGCAGCATCAGGAGTTGGTTCATCAGGGAATGAAACTTCATACTTCGGTGCTCTTACAAGATCAGCTGTAGTTAAATTCCAAATAAAAAATGGGATTACACCAGCAGTTGGTTATGTAGGTCCAATCACTCGTGCAAAACTTAACTCAATGAACACAGTAGTAGTTGTGCCTCCAGTAGTTACTCCAGGCAATCCACAAGGTGGATCTGTTTCAGTAATGGCTGGTTCACAACCCGCAAACTCACTTGCACCTACAAGCGCTGCTAGAGTTCCTTTCACAACAGTTGTCCTCACAGCAGGAGCATCTGACGTGACAGTAAATTCTATTACAGTAGAGCGAACAGGTCTTGGAGTTGACGCTGTTTTCGGTGGAGTTGTTCTTCTAAAGAGCGATGGAACACAGATTGGTATCGCAAAGACACTTAACTCAAATCACCAAGCAATGGTGGGTGAGCCTTTCGTGATCAAAGCTGGTACTAGTCAAACAGTTACAATTGCAGGAAACATGGCAGCTTCACTTACAGCATACGCTGGACAAGTTGTTGGCTTAAATGTTGTTGCAGTTAATACTTCAGCATCAGTTTCAGGTTCACTTCCTATTAGCGGAGCAATGCATACAATCAACGCTTCTCTAACACTAGGTAGTGTTACTATCGGAACTTCATCTTACGATCCAGGAACTTCTCAGAGTAAGGAAATTGGTACAACTGGTTACAAATTCTCTGGCTTCAGAGTTACAGCTGGTTCAG
>CAYITW010000073.1:746-4368 GCA_964366395.1 uncultured Candidatus Saccharibacteria bacterium | reverse complement strand
TCCAAACCAAGAGTTTCACCCTTGAAACCCAAACCACTTGTATTATTTGTCGGATCGTAAAAGTTGAAATCTTTTGCAAGTTCTACAGAAGATTTATCTAGAATGTTTGTTTTTATTGAGTCAGGAATATTTCCTCCTTTATACTGATCAATAATTTGAGATTTTAAATTATGAATGTCTTGGATAAATCCTCTTGAAGACAGCGGAACTTCTACAGACTTAACAATTTCTGGTACAGCTTCAGCATTTGGAACTTCTACATTTACTCCAGAAGTTCCTTTATTTTTCATTCCATCCAAAATTTCTTGTGCAGTCAATCCGTTTGCCAAACCTTCTTTTGAAACATCAACATCTCCACCACTCAATCCGCCCCCTCCCTCAACGCTGTCAGGAATTGATTCCATAGAACCGATACTGAGTCCTGCTCCTGCACCAGTAACAGCCATACCTAAAGCTTTTATCAAACGCTGTTTCTTTTTTACATTTTGCTCTTTCTCTAAAGCTCTCATTATCGCTTCTTCTCTTTCAGCAAAATTACTTATATTAATATCTGTAGCATATTCGCCCCCTGTAAGTACACGATTTTTTTCATTTAACCTACGAGTAATCCCATCAATCGCCTTTCCTGTAACTAGGCCTGCTTGAGCACCCACAGCAGCTTTACCCAAGCCTGTAGCAAACTTGTAAGCACCGTATGAACCCGCACTAACCAAACCCAGTCCTCCAAAGACAACTCCACCAACGGCCAAAAGACCTGAGCTTATAGCTACTCTTTTTACTCGAGAAAGTTTACCCCAACCAGCAAGAGCTTTTCCCACCATTTCCATTTCATGTGGAGGCGTGGACTCATCTATCTTTTTTTGGAGGCGAGTGTATTCTTTTTCTGCTTGATCAAGCAGTGCTGGATTAAATTCATAACTTATTTCTCTTGGAGCGAGCCCTCCTTCTCCAATTATCTCAGTGCGAGTTTCTGTTTTGGAGAAAAGATCTTTGTTTTTTGCTTTTTTTGCCTCAATATATATTTTTCTTGCCTCTTTCAGTTCATCCGGCTCTTCTGACTCTGGTAATTGTTTATCGATGCCAAGATCTGCCAAAGTTTTTGCAAACATACCTTTCTTTTGTCTTATTTTATTTTTCCAAGCAATAACTTGTGTAGCATATGCCTCTCTAGCAGAGTAGAGCTCCTCCTCAAGTTTTTTCTCTAATGCTTCTGGGCTAATAATAGGTGATGCTTCTGGTGTAACAGGAGGAACTAGAGGAGAAGCAGGTGGTGTAAGTGGAGCGGATACAACTTCTGGTGATACAGGAGCAATTGGTGGAGTAGGTGCAGAATCTATTACCGGTTCTGGAATAGTAGAAACTACTGGAACCTCCTCTGGTTGTGACTTTACATCATCTTCCTCATCTCCTAAAAACATCACGGCTGTGCCGTATTCTTTATCTGAAATATTGCCCTGTAATTTATTTCGATTTAATATGGCTTTGATTTGCTCTCTTGATTTAATGTAATCCAAGTCCCATTTTAAAAGTCGAAGTTTTTTATTTCCATTTAAGATAAGTTCATCTATATAATTAACTAGCGCCTTTGGAAGAGGAAAATCTGGTGTTTGCTCTAAACCAACTCCAGCCACTCGCCCTGTTTCTTGTACTGACGACTGAGACTCTGGTGTATTTAACGGTAAATCAAATGACTCGTCAGTTGTTGCTGGGCTTTGTAGTGGTATGTCGATAGGATCACCTGCTATAGGAGCTGGCTTCAATAAGGGGTCAAAAACCTCGATAGTTTGAGGCACAACTCCAGCACCTTCATCAGGAAATTCATCTGTGAAATCTGAAGAAGTTCTGGACTCTGCAGTAACACCACTTAAAAGTGAAAGGATGTCATCATGTTGTGCCAAACTAATAGCCTTCATACTTAGAAGTCTATCTATAATAATTTTGGCTTCATCGTCTGAATTTACTTTTCTGAGTGTAAGTATCGCTCCTCTTATTGGTATTGAGTCATTGTTAAGGTTCTTTATATAATCAAAAATTTTTTCACTAACTTTATAATCACCCAAGGTCTCCGTAACAGTATTCTCATCTACTAAATCTAAACTTAAATCTCTTGGTTTAGCCTTGGGCACCGTTATTACCTCCGCTTCGTCTGCAAGTTCATCGCCTTGTAAAACTAGTTGAGAATTTAAAACATCAAAACCTGCGGTTGTTGGCGGTGGGTTAAGGTGACTCTCTAAGTCTGCGATATCCTCGGCCGTTGGTTTATTTAAAACTTTACCAAAACCAGGCGGTGGACCTGCTGGTACTTCTGAAATTGTTTGGCGAGAAGTCTCGGACATAAGACTATTATATATTCTTTAAATGACACAAGCAATAAAAGTGCTTTCGGGGTAAACTTATTTACCTTCGAGCTCAACAATCAAACTAGTACCGTCTATATTTATGCGTGAAACTGGGACTTTGTACTTATCTTCAAAATATTTTTTAACTACTGGAGCGAATTTAGACAAATTGCCTTCAATCCTGGACTTTATAAACCCTCGCGCTTCTACTTTTAAATCTATTATATTAATCTCATTTCCATTATTTACAATTAATCCATCTAGAAATATTCTACCCCCAACAAGTCCTGCGTTTAATTTTACTTTCAAACGTAAACCTCCACTCTCCAAAGAGACGTCCATTTTTTCGATTTCTGCTTTATCCCCCAACTGAGCAACCACCATTTCTTTTAGGTCTTCTATTCCTAGTGTAATTCTATCCTTTGCTTCAAGCTCAGGAGCAAGTTCTGGAACTTTGTTTGTTTTACTCCACAGAAATTGCAAAGCATCCTCAGGTGTCATCTTGTTAATACTTTCATTTGTCATTCCATAACTTTTTAATTTATCCCCCAATATGGTATTCGAAAGTGGAACACTGCTGTCTAAATTTTCTGGAACAGGCTCAGGCATTCCTTGCTCAATTATTTTGGAAACCTCAACCACAATCGCAGTCATATCGTCTGGTTTTGCTCTGAAATTTACTTTTTTTCCTTCGCGACTTCGGGCAACTGATGCTTCTACCAACAAATCCGAAGCTATTCCACAATCCTTCTCTTTTTTTAGTAAATCTTCAATCTCGGCATCTGTAAGGTTGTCATGAATACCATCGGAAGTAATAAGGATTCTATCTCCTGTCTTGAGATCTATGTTGTAAAATCGTACTTCAATAGATTTACCTTGGATGGAATTTGTTATTGTGTTTCTGTGGGTTAGTAAATGTTGGTCATCAGCATCAAAAGCCTTCAGGTCCGTTGCATTATTAAATTTTGACTGAGTCTCTCTAATCTTCTGCTCATCACCTCTAAAACGTGTATGTAAAATCAAATTAGTTTCACTATCATCAATTGTTACTTGTTCCATACTTCCGTCAGCATGAATTACATATACTCGACTGTCACCCACATTGCCTACCACTCCTTTTATTTGATTTTTAGAACCGAGCCAAAATTTTACAAGTGAGGCTGTAGTGCCCATACCGTATAAACTTCGATCTTCCGTAATTTTTTCAAGTATTTTTTGGTTTGCTAGGGTCAAGGCTTCTTCAATTTCATCTTTTGTTTCGTCCAAAGAAAGGTTTGGTTTTG
>CAYITW010000073.1:0-736 GCA_964366395.1 uncultured Candidatus Saccharibacteria bacterium | reverse complement strand
ATAAAATAACTTTCAACAAAATTTCTAACTTCTACAGAAGCTCTGTCTCCGGCAACGTGCCCCCCCATACCGTCAAATACACCAAAAACACCGAGCTCAGACATGTTTAAATAACTGTCTTCGTTTATTTCTTTATGAAGGTCACAGGATTCAGACCGAGCTCCTGCCACGAATTTTATTGATTCAAACTTCTCCGCACTTGAGACTGCTTCTTGTTCGGACTCAGATTCCGCAGGTCGCTCTAAATCCTCTTCCACATCACTTTGGGGCAACTCATCTTCATCCCCATAATCCTCTTCGTCTTTTTCCACATAATCATCTGTTGCTCTCATCGCAATCTCGATAGCTGTTGGGATATGGTCATACTCTTCACCATTTACAATATCAATAGCTTGCTTGTACTGCTCATCAGTAAGCTTTTCATCCACCTGATAACTCAAAAGTCTTGCCTCTAAGTATTTTTTTGTTTTTATTTGCGCAAGCTCAGATTTTAAAGCACCTAGCTCATTTCCAATTCCAATCAAATCATCTATATAAAACTTAAGCCCTTGAGGAACTTCAAAAACTGCCTCTGGAGATTTTTGTTCTTCTACGGTGTCGTTAAATGGAGGAGATTCTGTCATGTTTAGTATTGTATATACTTTTAAACAGGTGTGCAATAAAAAATTCCTCGGGTGAGGAATCGTTTATTGTTTACTTTCTTGACTCTACAATGCTCTTTTCTACGTTTGGAGGG
>CAYITW010000072.1:3295-4413 GCA_964366395.1 uncultured Candidatus Saccharibacteria bacterium | reverse complement strand
TATTAAAGAACTTAATGAACTTTTAAAGGAATATAATGTTAAAGTTGACTCGACGGCATATGACGAAGCAGTTATTAAATTACTTGGTACTATGTCAACTAAGGGTGATCTTAACTTACGTCGCCCTGCTAAATTTATTGATTGGCCGATGATATATCGTACACCAGAAGTACTTGCCACACTGGCTAATAAGTCTGGATTTGATTATAATAAAATGAAAGTTTTCTACGAACCATTAAAAATACACGGGATGGTCATTGCAAAAAAATAAAATGAATATTGAAATATCACTATTATTTATTGCCGCTTCTGTCAATTGCCTACTGAGTTTATTGGTACTATTTGGCAAAAGAGACAAGGTTAATATAGTATATTCAATTTTTGTACTTTTTGCCTCATTTTGGGCTATAGGATTGGCTTTTTTCATCCTTGAAACTGATCTGTTTAAATCTTTATATATTGCAAATCTTTACTACATTGCAGCAGCTGGCATCCCAACATTTTTCTTGTATTTTTCTATAATTTTTTTAAATCATACTCAAAATAAAAATAAATCAGAACAAGTTATTATTTTGATACCACTAATTTTAATAATCTTAGCTTTTATTTTTGATAAAAACTTCATAATAAAAAGTGTCTTCAGTACAACGTGGGGTAAAGATGTCACAATAAATACCATAAATTATATTTTATATTCTGCATATTTCATTACATTTGTCGCTCTTGCGTATTACAAACTTCTTGATTCGTTTATTACTACAAAAAATAATGAAGAAAAAAGTCAGCTCAAATTTATACTTTTCGGTACTCTAATAGGTTTTATATTTGGAATGGTTTTTGATTTATTTCTTCCTTTTTTTGGAGATTATAAACATATCTATTTAGGTCCAATCTTTTCATTTACAATGGTTGCTTCTATTGCTTATTCTATAACCAGACATCATTTGTTTGATATGAAAGTTATTGTTACAGAGATATTGATGTTTGTGTTGTGGGTGTTTATCTTCATAAGAACAATTGTTTCAGCTACGCTTGAAGATCAACTAGTAAATGGAGGGATGTTAGTAATGAGTGTTGTTATAGGAATTTTCTTAATAAGAAGTGTGATAAGGGAAGTT
>CAYITW010000072.1:0-3285 GCA_964366395.1 uncultured Candidatus Saccharibacteria bacterium | reverse complement strand
ATCCAATTCTTAATTGTTGGATGTTAGGAATGGTGTTTTTTTTAGGAATTTTGTTTATAACTAGGTGGCTAATGGCAGTTAGCCCACGGGAGCAGATAGAAATTTTAGCTTCAGATTTAAAAAAAGCAAACGAGGGACAGGCGAGTTTGATGCATTTTATGAACCATCAGGTTAAAGGGAGACTTGGTAGCGCTAAAAATATTTTTGCGGAACTTTTGACGGACGACTATGGTGAAATTCCAGAATTTGCAAAACCACTCTTGAAAAAGGGTTTGGAGGAAGCAGATTTGGGTGTGAACTATGTTCAAAATATTTTGAAAGGTGCTTCTGCTGAAAACGGGACACTTCCTTATGAAATGAAACCAATTGATTTTAAAACTATTGTTGAAGGTGCCGTTTCAAAACAGAAAGAGTTTGCAGAAGACAAAGGATTAAAATTTAGTTCAAATATTGAATCGGGTGATTATGACATTAACGGTGATAAGGTAGAACTTGCGGAAGCAGTCCGTAACCTCATAGACAACTCAATAAACTATACAGAAAAAGGAAGTATTGAAGTCAGTTTAAAAAATGTTGGAAAATCTATCCAACTAAGTGTTAAAGATACAGGTATTGGTTTGACCGAGGAAGATAAGACTAAACTCTTTAAATCTGGAGGGAGGGGTAATGAGTCTTTGAAGGTAAATATCAACTCTACTGGGTATGGTCTAGTCTTCGTAAAAGGCGTAATAGAGGCCCATAAGGGCAGTGTAAGAGCCGAATCTCTAGGTCGAGGTAAAGGCTCCACCTTTGTGATTGAACTGCCTAAATAATACGACATATATGCAAATTAAATCGACTTTAAAAAACAAGTTGGGACAAGTGCTCGATGTTGTCTACGAGGAAAATAAGAATCCAACACAAAATTTGGATGGGAAAATTTTACATGGAGTTCACGCATTCTGCTTTTGTGGTGATAAATTGGTTATCGTTTATGCAGAAAATAAAGGTTATTGGACTCCACCAGGGGGCGGAATCGAGGCAGGAGAATCATATGAAGAAGCAGTCATAAGAGAAGTTAAGGAGGAAACAAATATGAAAGTTGTATATCAAGAATTGATTGGCTACCAAGATATTTATGAACCAAATCGAACAGTTAGACAGACTCGTTCTTTTTGTATTGTCGAGCCAATAGGTGACTTTACCACTGATCCTGATGGTGATGTAACAGAAATCAAGCTTGTTGAGTCAGAAAACTATAAACAATTTATTAATTGGGGTAAGGTGGGGGACAGGTTATTACAAAGAGCTCTCGAAATAAAGGGAAAATATAATAAGACTAAATAAACTATTCTTGTATTCTTGAGAATATAAGAATAGTAAGTATCAATTGACTTATTGTTTTGTTTGGGTTAGTATGAAAGCACTATGACAAACATAGGCAATCAAATTAATAGAAATGGAGAGGGCCGAAAGTGGTCAGCTTTTTGCGCTTTCGTGCCAACTTCATACAATTTTTCCCTTACAGAAGTAAGGAGATTGCGCTGTATTTTAAGTATTTAAACAACTAACAAGTTTGAATAACTGAAATGCCGCGTAGATCGCGGCATTTTTAGTTCTTTTGGTTCTTTTACAATTACACAAGGAGAAAAAAGTGGAAAAAAGTACGGAAACAAACCCGTTAATTTACCTATTCTCACAAGTTTGGAGGTGGTCAGAAAACAACAGAAAAAAGATTGTGTTGTTTTGGATCATGTACATTTGTGCAGAACTGATTGAGCTCGCTTTTTTCCCATTAATTTGGTCAAAAGTGATGGATATCATTCAGGTCAGTGGAAGAGTAAACGGAGAGAACATTTGGTCTCTTACCGGCTTACTTGTTCTGAGCTTACTAGGAACAATAATCTTCTGGTCTTTTCACGGAACAGCAAGAGTTATGGAAACAGTAAATGCTTTCGACGGTCGCTTGAACTACAGAAAATATTTACTGAACGGAGTTTTGTCCATGCCACTTTCTTGGCATAACGAACACCACTCCGGGGACACTATCGACAAAATCGAAAAAGGAACTTCATCCATTTTTAATTTTGCCGAAAATTCATTCCAGATTATCTACGCCATAGTGAGTCTCATCATCACTGTAGGTTTACTTAGCTACTTTGCTGGTTGGGCAACTCTGGGCATGTTCCCGCCGATGCTCGTGTCTATTTGGATTACAATTCGATATGACACAGTTATCGTTGAGAACTACAAGAAGCTCAGTCGAAATGAGAACGAAGTTTCTGAAAGCGTTTTTGATGCGATTAGTAACATCACAACTGTTGTTATTCTTCGTGTTGAAAAAGTTGTTTTCGACTCTATCGTAAAAAAAGCCACAAAGCTTAGGGAACTGTTTGCAAAAAATACCAAAATGGTGGAAACGAAATGGTTTCTGACCTCCATTTGCGCAAAACTAGTAATTATGTGTGTTTTGTTCATCTACTTTTACAGAAAGATGAACGATCCAAACATAGTCATGCTTGGGGAAGTGTACCTGGTCATTCGCTATGTCCAAAACGTTGGTGAACTGTTTTTTCGGTTTACTAGTGTTTATGGAGATGTCATCAAACAGAGAGCACGGGTTCACAATGCGGAAATCCTTTCCCATGATTTTGTTGAGAAAGAGATTGGAACACATCTTTTGCCAAAGAATTGGAGAGAAATCCGTATTGAAGGACTCAACTTTTCTTACGATGGGAACGGCGACAAGGCACACTTGGATAATGTCTCGATAACACTAAAGCGAGGAGAAAAAATCGCTTTAGTTGGAGAAACAGGTTCTGGTAAAACGACCTTGCTCAAAGTCATGCGAGGGCTTCACAGTCCCGAAAAAATGAAACTGTTTGTGGATGGAAATCTTATCGCTACAGGTTTCGACGGAATCTGTGACGCTATCGCTCTTGTGCCTCAAGACCCTGAGATTTTCACTTCAACTATCTGGGAGAACATCACCATGAAAGTTGATTATGAACATACCGAAGTTTTGAAGGCGACGGATATGGCTCACTTTACTTCTGTGGGCAATGCACTTCCACAAAAGTTTGAGTCAAAGGTCAACGAGAAAGGTGTTAACCTGAGTGGCGGTCAGCGTCAGCGCCTGGCTCTTGCCAGAGGTGTTTTGGCGGGAATGCACAAAGATATTCTACTTTTGGATGAACCAACTAGTAGTTTGGACTTGGCTACTGAACAGGATGTTTACCGAAACATTTTGTCTATGGCAGAAAATAAAACGGTGGTTTCTACAATACACCGATTACACCTTCTTCC
>CAYITW010000071.1:0-4417 GCA_964366395.1 uncultured Candidatus Saccharibacteria bacterium | reverse complement strand
GGGCAGAGTTTTTCATTTGCTTGTACTTATAAGCCGAATTCTGTTGTTTAGCTTTTAAACCAAACACGGGCAGTCATTTATCTGGGATTAGTGTTACCACTAACCTCGAGCGGCACTTCCCGAAATTGCTCTCGGGACACGGCCTTGCACATAGGTAAGAATTTTGCCGTTTCACCCCTCTTGCGAGGACTCGTCTCTGTTCTCATCTCTAGGATTACTCCTGACGGGCGTTACCCGCTACCCTTGCTCAATTAAATGAACTCAATGTTCGGACTTTCCTCCCCTCGCAACACAACTTTTCAGCTGTACCACAAAGAGCAACTATCCAACACAACTCACATATTATACAACACCTAATTTATTATGCAACTCCAAAATGTTAAGGTAGTCCTTGATATTCAACTTTACTTACATTGGTGAGAATATTAGCGACCTTGGATGGAGAGTTGTTTATTTACCGAGAAGATAGAGCTGTTTGATTTCAAAGGCAGATAGTTCTCTGTTATAAATACGAACTTCATCCATTGTAACCAAGAAATCGCCGTTAATAGTTAACCCTGCCCCTGAAGTATTTAGTGCTGAATTTGTTGCGCAAGAAAAAATAAGAACTCCTTCTCTGTATAATTTATATGTATTCAAGTTATCTTGTCCCGCCCAAACAACGTGATTCCATTGTCCAGGTACCAAAGCATCATTTGCTTGTGCTTCTGGATCACAATTAGCCGGACCAACAGAAAGTCTTGGGACGTAAGGATTCCCCGCCCTCATATTGAATCTATTTGGATCAGTTCCCCACGATACAGTTTCCCCAGCCACATCAGCGGTTGGTTTTATCCAAAAAGAAACAGTTCTTGCTGTAGCACCGGACACAGGTAGAAATGTGCCGAAGTCCACAACGTCATCACTTCCATCAAAAATTAAACCCTGACCCATTTTACCAATAGTTTTCGCTGTAGAAGTTGCTCCGTTTAAAAAATACCCATGATTTCCACCACCACTCCGATCATAAACTTTGTCCGTAACATCTGAACCATTGAAAGACCAGTAGCCGACCAAACCGGAACCGAGAGTTGTGCCAGCTGGAGCGGGTTGAGATGTATTTATTTTTGAACCACCCATATTGTAAATTTGAGTAACTTCAGATCCCGTTAGTGCTCGGTTATAAATACGAATATCGTCGATTTGAGCATTAAGAGCACCGCAAACGCCATTACCTATAGAAACAGACGCTGTGTTAGATATGTTGGTAATCCCAGCAGAGCTAGCGGAAGCAGCAAAAACTCCGTCGACATAAATCTTTGCCACGACTCCTTCTCTTACGCCAGCAAAGTGATGCCAAACTCCATCATTAATAGTCGGACCACCAGTTGCAGTGGCGTGGTCAGTTCCACCAGCATCTTCGTCTATTTCAAAAGAAAATTGATTCCCGGGAGTTTTGCGTATATTCCAAAAACTTTCTTCGTTACATACTGTTCTTTTTGCTATCACTGCTTTTTCTCCTGTTGCTATTGTTTTGACCCAGCCAGTAACACTAAAATTACTTGTGCCGAAGTCATAGATAGATTGATCGCCTATATCCACATAGTCGTCTGTTCCATCAAAAGTCAGGGCTTGACCCAACTTACCTATAGTTTTTGCTGTTGAAGTTGCTCCGTTTACAAAATAACCATTATTTCCTTGACCACTTCTATCGTAAACCTTATTTGTGACATCAGCGCCATCAAAGGACCACATGCCGATGAGGCCGTTTGTAACTTGATTATTTTGAGAAGAATTTATTTTGACTAAACCTGACTGATAAAGTTTTACAGCTTCAGCAGCGGTTAATGCCCGAGTATAAAGACGAACTTCATCAATAGAACCCACAAAATTATCGTTACAAGATACTTCCTGAATACAACCTATAGTGGAAGCGTCTTGAAGAAACGAACCTGACCTTGTATAGTTAAAATTTGAAGCATCTGCCACTCCGTCTATATATAAAGTAGCGGTCCCGTTAGAGTCAGAAAAAACTGCATGATGCCAAGCACCATCATTGACAGACTGCGTTGAATTAACAGCAAGTACTGTACCTGCACTATTTTGAATACCGATTCTTATTTTTCCGGTGAGAATAGTCATCTGAATTTTTTGATTATTAGCTCCATTTTGACTTTCTCCATAAATAATACCGAGGTTGTCACTTGACTTAAACCAAGCGGAGACTGTCCAGTTTGTATTACTCGGATAAATTGGTTGATTAATAGCAACCTTATCATCTGTCCCGTCAAAGTTTAGACTGTTGCCTAACTTCCCATTACTCCAACCACTTGTTGCGCTTGCAGGAGCAGAAAAACCACTAAGAGTCCCTGTTTTTCCGTTTCCAGAAAAATCTGTCGCGACTGTTGTGGTCCCCTCGTTAAAAGACCAATAGCCAACTAGGCCAAGGTTTGTCGGAGGTTTTTGCAGAGTTGCACCTTCAGAGGATGAAGGTAAAAATAAAAAGATAAAAAGTAAAACAAAGAGTGTTTGTTTAGAAATTGAAAATTGAAAATTGAAAATTTTTCTTACTGCCATTGCCATTTATTTATTATACCTTGAAATAGCTCGCTCGCTTCTAGACTACTACTTATTTGATACAGATTCTTTCTATAAATGAACCAGCCTTCTAAACTTTTTCCTGTGGAAAGATTATTAGTTGATTCAAAAATAACAACATTTGTTTCCCCAATTAATTCTTCTTTAATATTTTGCATTACCAAACTTGGTAAATCTTTTTTTATTCTCGACCCAGTCAAAGAAATATCTTCATCAAAAGGAGTAATCAGAATTTGAAGTCCTTGTATACTATCTTTTTGTAAAAGTATAGTTTGACCGTTTGAGTCAAAATAATTTCCAAAAGAACTTATGGAATAATCTTTATTGTATAAAAATGAAAAACCAAGAATGGAGTGGTTGAATTTTTTTTGGGAACCAGAGTCGGTCACGGTTTGACCTTCTGCAAGTGGAGTATTTTCTATGTTTTGACTATTGTCTAGAAATGGAGTTTTCCAATCTAAGCTCGTTTTATCTCCAGTGAAAGATCTGCCTAACCAGAAAATGCCACCCATTAAACCAACGGAAATCAATACCCAAAGTAGCCTTTTCATAAGTTAATTATAGCACGTTCAGCCTACACATTCGCTTTGATAAGCTCAGTATTTCGTCACCTTTATTCCTCAACTGGCCTCAGTGTTCAGGCACATAAGATTGATAATTAGTACTAAAGAGTGTAAAATTGGACTAATACCTATCAAGGTTTATAAAACTAAAGTACTGTGGCAAACCAATACATAACAATCAAACAGGCTTCTAAAATCCTCGGGGTTTCTCCTCTAACTCTTCGCAATTGGGATGCAAACGGTAAACTCAAAGCTCATAGACACCCTATGAACAACTACAGAGTTTATAAGATAGAGGACTTAGAAACTGTTATTAGGGAAATTGAGACGAACACAGGACTTCGAAAAAGCACTAAAAAAGAAGTCCGAAAACTCATAGTTAAACACTTGGAGGAAGAATAAATCAATTAATGCTCCTTGTAAACCATCTCGGAAATGTCGGAAATAATTTTTGTTAATTTGTTTAAATCATCTCCTTTTGTCATTATACATAAAATATAAGGGTTATCTTTTTTATATATTATTCCACAATCATGTAGTTCGGATATTTGTGTATTTTTACTATCATAAAAAACTCTCTCTCCAAATTTATTTGAAACTAAGACATCATTTGGCACGCCGTTAACAATACCTGATTTAAACCCAGACTTTGACATAAATGACAATATTTCATTTGAATGTATTTGGTTTAAATAGGAAGCGTTGTAAAGAGCCCGAAAAACTGCAGCATATGCTTTAACCGAAACGAAATCTTGTTCAATTCCTCCTGTTTTTGGATAATATATCCCCAGATCAGTATATACTTGGTTTATAAAGGATCTATCAACTCCACTAAATAATATGGAAACAAAATTATTATTTGAATATTTAAGAGTTTTTTCAAAAACATCCCTAACTGCATATTCCTTACCACTTTCAAAAGTTATTTCTGGTTTTATATTTTGCATTAAATCCAAGTTTTCTTGTTCTTTACTGTTTTGATAGGACAGCTTCTCGTCCAAAATACTAGGTTTCAGTTATGCTAGTTTGTAATAAGTTATAGCTAGAGGAAGTTTAAGTAGGCTTCCTGGAGAAAAGTTTTCATTTTCGTTTACCCCAAACCACTGGCGATTACTCAAATTTCTGTAAAAAACTGATATTTCATTCACATCACCATGTGTTTTAGTTTGATTTATATAGTCATCAACTATCACTCGTAATACTTTGGTCTCTCTAGAAGGGTCTTTCTCACAATTTATATCAGGACTGATAAGTGAGTAGTTTTCATCACAAAAAAA
>CAYITW010000070.1:0-4431 GCA_964366395.1 uncultured Candidatus Saccharibacteria bacterium | reverse complement strand
TTCCTAAAACAACTTTTTCCTTTTCAACATTTTCATTCAGCCAATCCATCACAGGCCCATATCTCTGGCGTAGAATTGCAACCTGTCCACCATCACGAGTGCCTGTTTTATATGAGGAAAATTGAATAAAAGATGCGGTGGTGACACTTGAGAGTATAATCAAAACAATTAAAACTTTTCTATAGAAATCCCAACCCTTGCGTCGCAAAAATTCAAAAACAATTATTAAGATAAATATAATAGCAATGGGTTTATGAAAGAACCAATGGTAATGTGCCTCTTGTAAAACCTTACCGGTAAGCAATTGTTGATTGAGTGTAATGAACGGCGCCAGAATCAAACTCAAACCAAATAAATATTTTTCTTTATCTTCTTTAGAATATCCAAGTAGAAATACAATAGCGGCAATCACTACAACAAATCCAACAAAAATAGGCAGGTGCGTATAGATGACCCCAAATCGGATACTGGTTTCTTTGTAAGTTTGATTTAGTGTGGCTTTATGGAGATTAATGATATAGGGTATCGCTACAATCAATGCTCCAGCAAAAACACTTCCAATTCTCAATACATCTCGCCATTTTCTCTGCAATACTAGACATAAAATTAGAAGGCCACCAAAAGCATAAAGGTAAGTCCAGGAATAAAAATAGTTATAAAAATTCAGACCCAAAACAATGGAACTTATTGCCCCGTACGACCATTTCCTACTTTTATAAAACCGCCAAAAAGGTATGAGGAAACCAAACAAGAGAATATAAACCATGGCTGGATTGGCCGGCCGGCCAATACTTAAGAAATCTACAGGACTCACACCGTGAAGAATATTTTTTAATCCAGAGAAGCTTAAGACCGATTCAGCAAAGAGGAGCAACGCGGCGCTTGCTAGCGCCGCGAATTTATCGCGAGATACGATAAATACAAATCCATAAATTAATAAAACAACAACAAACGACAGCACAATACGAGAGAGTAAAAGTGTATTGTTGATATCAAGACCAAAAGCTTCTCCCATGTATGCCACCACCATCGAACCAAGCGGTTGGAAAAGATATGGAAGATCTTTGCCATCCTTATAATAAATCGCTCCGAAATTTGGGTGACCATCCTGCACCTCTCTTACTCGAGGAGCCCACGGATCATCTGGTAAAAGTTCTATCCCTTGGTATATGCCATCACTCTTATGATCAATACGAAAATATATTTGAGGAAAAGCTGTAAAAAGAGAGAGTAGTAGGGCTAAAATAATGGCCCATTTATGTTCTAGGAAAATTTCTTTGAGTTTAAGCATCAAAAGCAAAGGTGCGTGTGATTATGCGAAAATTTTCTCTCTCAGATTCTTCAATTCTTGGACTAAGCTCATTATGAGCCAACGCTGGAATAGCAACATATTTTGAGCTTGGAACTGCACTGTAGGCTGATTTCGCTCCTAATACTATATCATTTTTTGAAACTATTCTAGGAACAATGTCAGTAATAACTACAACATGGGGAGAATACTCTATTATTCTCTCGAAAGATACTGTCGACTCACTAGAGTAACTGATCATGTGAGGACGCAAAAAATCTTTAACCACCTTTTGTAAAAACGAGACCCGCCCAAAGAGCAACTGCCAAAGCTTGAAGGCAATTGCGACCTTAGTCTCAAGCAGAGGCTCTTTTATCTTTTTCATCACACCTTTCACACGCAAACTTCCTTCTTTGAAAGATACTTCGTTTTTATTATCTAAAATGCCGGCAGAAAAGTTGCCATTTAGACTCTGAATTTCAAGCCCGCTGTCGTAATAAACCTTATCATTAGAGTACAATCTCAAAGATCCGCCTTTTTGGCCATTGGCCACTAAAAAATATCGTTCATTGACCACACGAAGCAGGGTACTTTGCTGGAAATAATTTTGGCCGGAAGATATTTTAATATTTCGAGGCCCCACTTTCAACCCTGTATCAATCCAGTTATAGAGTATGTAACAAAGGTATCGGTCATCGAGATGATCAGGTCTAACTGCCCCCAGATAAGGCAAAGTGGCTGAGGGAACAATGTACTCAGTATTGCGAGACATGTATTCTCCACCAGCAGTATGATCTGGATTAATGAAAGCTTGGACAAAAGATTTTGCTTTCAATATTGCGGCATGGGTTTCTGCAGAGCCGGTCAAATTCTGATATTTTTCTAGGTAACTTATGGTCAGGGTAAGGTAGCCAATATCTGGTCCTCCATACTCACTCCACCACCCCTCTTTGTTCTGTTTATTTAAAAACTCTTTGAGAAGATATTTGGCGTCTTTGCCAGCTAGAGCTATAGCAAAAATTGCTCCAGACACTTGGTTCATAACTGTATCTTCCTTACTTTCCAAGAGAAAGTTTGCCGCTTTTTCCAATACATTTCGCACAAGTATTTCTTCTGCGAAGTTAGTATGACTACTTTTCAACAACAAAATGGTCTGTCCGATAGCTGATGCGAGAAAGGCAGTAGCCACGTAAGAACCTTCATTTATATACCATTCATCAAATGATCCATTTGATCTTTGTAATTTTGCAGTAAATCTTAGCCCCGCTCGAATCCGTTCCAACACTCTCTGATCTTGAAAATAAATATTACCTTTGAAATTTGAGCAGTAGAGAAGAGCTAGAGTGTAAACTGCTTCTTGGTAACGAGCGCAACTGATGTCATTGGTACGATAGTGCCAGTACGCCCGATCAAAAGAACCATAAGATTTTGAGGATAGATTTCTATTGAGTTGCGCTAGAAGCCTCGGTACTTCCCTTAAGGCAAGTTCTAGAAATTTGTTACTTTTTATTTCTGACATGTGATTACTGCTACAGAACCGAGAATACCCCATTTGCTGAAACCCTGGAATGAGAGGAGCCATTCAATACTCGAACTTACAAAATCTCTCCTACGATCACGATGTAGGTAACTTGAACCCTCACTTTTAATATACTGCATGATCATTTGATAAAGCTGCTCAAAGAAACTCGGAAAAGCAAAGTAGCCATGCCATGAAATATCTTTGAAAGAAGCCCGCTGGGCGATACTTACTACTTCGGCCACACTTATTGGTCGATAGGGACCAAAGAATGTATAAATGCCTGTCTTACGCACATCTTCTCCAAATACCATTCGTAGCGAGGACAAGAAGAGCGAGAAGAGCGACACTCTACGACGAGCAATGATGACTAATTCTCCGCCACTTGGTAGAGTTGCATAAACTTGTTTGAAAAGCCTTTCGAGAATCTCATTTGAAAGCCTCTCTGCTTTATAGATAAGAGTAATAGTTTGAGCTGAACCAGGTAACTTCTCTGTATTTTCGTCATAGATATTTGCGACCTTCGGAGGCTTTACTGCCTTCAGAACATAATCGGCTGTCTCTTTTGTCAGATCTAGGGCCTCGACTTCATCTGTTGGAAAATCTTGAATATAACTACCGTCGTAACTTATGAGGTCTAGAAACGGCCCGGATTTCCCCTTAAGCACTTCCCTTACCAGAGCCCTTTCTCCGGAACCAGCCAGATCCATTTCTTTGCCCAAAGAAGTCTTACGACAATAATGTTTCTGATGTAGGCGGAGTTCCTCAAGTGACCAATCATTTGGGTCGTAGGTATATGGAGCCCGAGGTTTGTCTTCAAACTTATTCCAATGAGTGACAGACTTGGCAGATTTGCGAGGCACTGCTGGCGCGTTTTGCGCTTTCTCATCTGGTAGACCTAAGGTAATAAAACAGCAAATGGCCTCATGATCTGGAATCCCTAAAATCTTTTTGACCTTATGGTCTGCTCCATAACTATTTACTGGTGAAGCGCTGACACCATAATAAGTGGCGGCAAGAAGAATATGCCCCACAGCAAGACTTGCCCCCTGCACCGCTTCTTTATAATTCCATGCATCATAAGTCACGACAATGAGCGTCTGGACGCGACGAAAAAGAGTGTTTCCCGCCGCCTCTCTTACTATCTTTTCTCTAACTTCTACATCATCTATGACAATAAAATTCCAAAGTTGTTGATTGCAATTCGTTGGAGCCTCGACCGCAACATCGAGAATTTTTTCGACAATGTCTCTTGACACAGGCTCTGGCAAAAAACTTCTTACGCTCTTCCGTGTCCTTACGACATCAAGAAAATCTTTCATAACTTAATTAATTTTCTCTTTTATAATAAAGTTGCGAGAGCCTGTTGGACCGCTTCTCACGATCATGTCACCAATAAACCCAAGTGAGAATAACTGCACACCGAGTAATACGAGCAAAACACCAAAGAGGAGAAGTGGACGATTGCCGATCAACGCACCCAACCAAAACTTTTCAAACGTTAGGTAAATTAGAATCAAGAATCCGATACTGCCGAAAATGAATCCTGAACCACCAAAGAAATGCATCGGTCTATCAGTAAACCTGTGGATAAAAATTATAGAGAAAAAATCAAACAGACTTG